>JANOTW010000326.1:0-28528 GCA_031416575.1 Ferruginibacter sp. | reverse complement strand
CCAACCTTTAAAAGGTTGGCAACCCTATGCTTGCAGTGGCAACCCTTTGAGCGGCATTTAATATAATTATAATAATTTGCAGGTATGATTAAAACGATCGTACCTTTTTTTATTTTTATAATTTTTTGCGGCCATGTATCCGCTCAGAACAATAATGATACATCCATCGTTCCACGCAACAATAATGATACAGCCATTACTGTAGGAAAAAAAATAATTACACTCACGGAAGTAGTAGTAAATAATAAACTGAATGTTCCCGGCTTTATCAATCGTATAAAAAACGATTCTACTTTTTACAAGGCTTTCCTTAACCTTCATATACTTGGCTATTCAGCCATCAATGATATACGGATGCTTCGAAAAGACGGGGCTTCCCAGGCTACCTGTTTCAGCAAAACAAAACAGGTAAGGGAAAATAATTGCAGGAGGATGGAAGTATTGGAGGAGCAGGCGAATGGCGATTATTACGATGATGATCACCAGTTCAATTACTATACCGCTCAATTATACGCTTCCCTTTTTTTCACGAACGGTAGTATTTGCGGAGAAGATAATATTGTTTCCGGAAGCGAATTTAGCATTGCGGGAAAAAGCGGGATTGAAAAACATAAAGAGCAATTGAAGATGTTGTTTTTTAATCCCGGTAAAAAGATAAAGGGCCTCCCGTTCATGTCCGGCAAAACCGCCATTTATGATGATGATATGGCTGATGTGTATGACATGAGCATAGATATGGACGATTACAATAAAACCAGTTGTTACGTATTTACCCAAAAAGTAAAACCCGGCCAGGAAGGCAAGGCCGTGGTGGATGAAATGACCACCTGGTTTAATGATAAAACCTTTGAAGTGGTAGCACGAAATTACACCTTAAGTTACAATGCCGGAGTTTACGATTTTAAAGTACAAATGGAAGTGCGGATGACTCATTTTGGGGAGTACCTGGTACCCTCCCTGATCCGGTACAATGGCAATTGGAAAGCTATTTTTAAAAAGCGGGAGAGAGGGGTTTTTACAGCTACTTTGTTTGATTTTAATGCGGGTAAATAAAGTGATTGTTCAATTTCAATATTAAAAACGACCATACGAGGTTTATTTTTTTTGAACCTGTCTCCAGTGCTTTGGTTAAGTGATGATGATATGGCATAGGGAAAAGAGTACACAGTGTTTATTATGATTGGAGAGAATTTTCTACAAATTAGCTCAAATTAGCATTTGAATGGTAATTTACATCACTAAACACTATTGCGCATAATGGTATAGTTCTTGAGTTTTATTTCATTATTATGAGAACAATAGTTTTATTTTTCTTGATTTTTACCGCTTCATTTTTTTACGGCTGCACTCCGGATAAGGTCACGGTTCAGGTTGTAAGAAACCCCTCCATAAAATTTGATTATAATTCAACCACATCCTGGAAAGCCGATAATTTTTCATTCGCTGATATTACAAAAGTAGTAGTATATCCAAGAGATACTACCCGGCAAGGCATATTATATAACCGCTTGATGCTTCAGTCCTCTGGCAGGGATAATGCAGGCAATAACTTACAATTGATCATAAGTTTTGATGCTGTAGATGTAGCGCAATTAATTGGTGTGTACAGCCCTGTGTATTCTACTCAAAGGGGCCTGGCCCAGGTACAATTATTTAACCTTACAAATAGTAGCAACTTATCGGCTTTTAATCTTTGTAAAGACAATACCGTTAATACAACCTTTCAAATACAAAAGCAACATTTATCCGAACGGCTTATTAGCGGCGTGTTTCAAATGACTTTATGTAATTCGCGTGATTCAACGCTGAAAATAAACATTATTAATGGCACACTCACTGATATTCATTATTAATTAAATGCCAGGCAATATCATATTTATCATGAAGAATAATTTTAGACTGAACCTTTTTTCATTGTTCGTTTTGATAGTTTCATTTAACAGCACTTATGGCCAGGTTGATACGCAAAAAGTTATGCCCCCGCCACAACCTATTCAATATAATGCCGGATTTGATGTTATCATAAAAATAAATGGGGATATAGTTTACGGGATTGTAAAAGAAGTAGGCTTGTACCTGATCTCCTACAAACGTACGGACATACCCGACGGGCCAATTTACACAATGCTCCGCAGTGAAGTATATGCGATAAGTTATCGAAATCAAATAAAGGAATATTTTAATCCTATAAATAATTACCCGGTAATAAATGAAATTAACCGTAATCCAAAAATTGACTATAAACGAAATCCTCTTTTTGAACAAGGTATTTTCCGTTTAGGTATTGGACTCATTAAAAGCTTTTCAAAGGTTGATAATTCAAAAAACTATTCTTCTTCCAGCTCATTTCCGGTTATAAATTTAGGTTATGACGTAAACTTTAAAAATCAGTTACGCTTAGGATTGCAAATGGGTTTCGGTTCCCGTAATTTCTCCAAACAGGAGTATAGTAGTTATGACAGTACGCAAAACAACATTACTATAAAAGAGAACATTTTCGCATTGTACGTATATGCGAAATATGATTTTATTCAAAATTCTTCCAGGTTAAAGCCTTATGTCATTGCAGGTTTAGGTATCATCAGTTCACGCATACGTTCTGAAAATACTATAAGTTTTATCAACAATAACAGCCAGGTACTACTTGTAAAATCTGGTACGCGTTCAGCCGGTTTGGGTGTTATGGCAAGGGTTGGCGCCGAATATTACCTGACCAATCAGCTCCAGTTGTTCTTAGATGCGGGTTTTGGTACTTCTGTAATAAATTTTGGTTTGGCAGTCTCCTTAAAATAATTTTTAGGCATAAAAAGAATGAATATGAAAATTTTATTAGCTTTTTTCGCGTTTAACTTATTCGCTTTTTCATTAAAAGCGCAAAATGATAACAAACGGGGTGGAATCGCTGTTTCAGTTGGTGCGGTAGTTAATTATTATTACGGGCCCGGTGACCGTAATTTTGGCAAGTTTGAAAACGATCGTGTAAACTGGCAATTAAATGGCATGTTAGGATTAACAATAGCGCGTGATAAAAATGATCGCAGAACAATGTTAGCCGCTTTTGGTGGCTTTGGATTTAACAATGCCAAAACAATCAATCGGATATTCGATGACCAGGGTTACATTACCACAGCAACTGATCAAAGCGCTCTTAATAATTCTTACCAGTTGGAAGGAGGTTTGTTTATTTCCGAGATAATCCGAATAAGTACGGGTGTAGGTCAACAAATTTTCAACAAGCAGGTTATTGCATCCTCAGGCGGGATTGATATTAACGCCACTTCGCTTAAATATAATTCCACGACAGTTGGGTTTAATTTTAATGTAGGTGCAATAGGATTATTAATAAATTGTAATTTCAATTATGGACAGGATTACAATAATACCGTAATCAATCCATCAGCGGGTTTAATGCTCCGATTTTAGCATTGCAAATTGTTATTAGAAAAGATACAGTGGGCTAATCAATTTTGGGAATCGTCTTTCAAGGATATCTCAATGAAAAAAAATATTCAATAAACCTGGATTCGATAAGGCTTATCTTAATCGGCCTATAATTTTTATACGGTCACCTTTACCAATTGCTGTAAATACCCTTCGTCAATACCCGCTCCCAATCCCGGTGTATCCGGTACTGTTACTACTCCCTTACTGTTATATGTAATTCCTCCGGTCACGGGGTCTTCTACAAACATTAGAGGTGTATCAAAGTCGTAATAAATAATGGCATCGCTTGCAAGCGCAAGGTGCGCCGCTGCTGTAAACGCCAATCTTGATTCTAAAAAGCCCCCCAACTGTATTTTTATTCCTTCGGCTTCTGCCAGTTGAACGATTTTCAATGCCTTGAAAATGCCGGATGATTTACCCAGCTTTACATTAAAATAATCGCATGCCCCCAGCTCAATCAGCCGCTTTGCATCATGGTGGTCACAGCAGGATTCATCCGCCATTATTTTAATGGGGCTTTGTTTGCGAATACCGGCCAGTTCCATATAATTCCAACGTGGTATGGGTTCTTCGCAATGCTGGATATTGTAAGGGGCCAACGCATTCAAAATGCTGATCGCTTCGGCTACTTCCCATCCCTGGTTGGCGTCTATTCGTAACGGGATTTCCATACCAACCGCTGCCCTTATCTGCCGGATACGCTCTACATCTTTTTCCTGCCGCCCCAGCTTAACCTTTATCACCTGAAAACCATTAGCTTTTATTTTAGCGGCATCATCCGCCATTTTTTTCGGCTCATCAATACTTACGGTGTAATCGGTGATAAGCTCTTTGGTTTTACTGCCGCCCAAAAAAGCATATAAGGGCATGGTTGCTTCTTGTGCGGCGATATCATGCAATGCAATATCAAAGGCGCTTTTAATGCTGCTGTTGCCGTATATTACCCCGTCCATTGCAAGCGTGCAGGCTTCTATATCAAGCGGTTTTTTCCCTTTTAAAATTTTCGCTAAATACTGTGCCACTACATAGCAGGTATCCATGCTTTCCCCATTGATGGCCATGAAAGGGCTACACTCACCAAAACCAATCAACCCATTATTGGTATTAATCTTTACAATTACATTATCCGCGTGTGTTAATATTCCCAGGGAAATTTTAAAGGGCTCTTTTAGCCGGATGGGCGATTTATATATTTCGATGGAGGTGATGGAGAGCATAGTTTTATTTCTTTTGATGATTTTGTTTTTATCAGTCAAAGATATGCTTTGGGTTGGTGCTGGTTTAAGTACGATTCAGGAAAATAAAATGAGAATATAAATTTGTTGGTAAGGTTTCGCCAAACGGTCTTAGTAATAAGTAAAGTAGCAGGAAACGGTGGCAGGTATCGAAACCTGTAAGCTGTTTTATTTTTTCATGAACAACAAAATAAAACCAAAAGTAACGGCAATCTGGCCTATCCAAAAGATAAACATCCATTTGATGAGCTCAGCTTTGGTCCCGCTTATCTTAAGATCAAGTTTTGCTACATCTTCTTTTGTTGCAAGTATTTGTGATTTATTATCAAACTCATTTTTTATCTTTTCTTCAATGTATGAAGTAAGGTTTTCAGCAGCATCCTTACCTACTTTGGCGGTAAGCAAATCGTATAATCTTGTAACTGTAATTGTACTCATTATTATGGGGTTGATTACAAATATAATTAAATTTTAGTCTTAAAACGGTGCCGGTTTTAGCAAGTGTTTTACTTCATTAGTATTATTAAAGTAAAAGGATAACATTTAACCGCACATGATTTTTTTATTATAACATGATGAAAGGCTCCCAATGGTATGCGGTAGAAGACCCGCCCGGCTAAAGCCATCCGGACGGATAGTGATCCGCCCCGGCGGACAGGAATGTTTAATTCAATACTTCGGCTCCGCTCAGTACCTATACCGGACAACAAAAAAGGACGGTTATAGAAAACATGCAATGCCACTGTCTGAATAAAACCTCTTGAATCAAACTCCCAAAACTCCGGACGGGTCTTTACTGTTTATAAAATATAATTCCTAAAATGCAGGCAAGGCCGAATGGTGCTTCCGCATCCCCGCAAACTTTCGCATCATTACTTCCTGCACGGGTATATTTTCAAGCTTACTCTCCAGCCAGCTAATAATATCCAGGTATATAAAAGCCCTTGTTTCAAAACGATTGTTTTGCAGCGCTTTTAATTTCACTAATAATTTTTCCAGTTCAGGCTTAATATCCCTCACGGTTACATGAAAGGAAACGCGTATGAATTTGAATATTTCTTCTTCCACCACACTAAGGTTTTGCATTTTGGCCATAAAGCGATAGACCGATTTTATCAGGTGGTCCAGTATCTGTTCATTACCCATTTCATAATGCGCTATCAGGTGTAGCAGGCGGCTGTAGCATTGCAGGTCGGTACGCAGGTCCACCTTCCAGTTAATGATTTTATTGAGATAGTCAATCGCTTTTTCATAATTGCCACTGCCAAAATACAGGCAGGCGATCTTGTAATAAAAAACAAGTATCCGGTGCCTGTCGAGGTATATTTCGTATTCTTTTATCTTTTCTTCAATACCTGGGATCAACGCCAGCCCATCTGTAAAACTGCCTTCTAAAAAATGTT
The DNA here is from genome assembly GCA_031416575.1 of Ferruginibacter sp. GTDB lineage: Bacteria > Bacteroidota > Bacteroidia > Chitinophagales > Chitinophagaceae > Ferruginibacter. Next base: position 22,446 of record JANOTW010000326.1, on the reverse strand, counting down.
TATTAAATAAAGAGATCGTGCTGTATGCAAAGCACTGGATGCGGTTATTTACATTGTTTTGAACCAGGCCGCTTTTGCAGAACTGGTTAAATATTTCCAGGGTTTCAATTAGTTTTTTGTGATTACCCAGGTCAAAATGGGAACCCATGAGGTTGTGCATCCCTTTAATATAATGCGCTGTTTCTATTTCAAGCATATAAGGTTCTTCGTCAAATAGGTTCACCCATTTTTGCGCATACCGGTAATATTGTAGAAAATCCTGGCGGATAAAAGCGTTCCAGCAATAGCTTTGATACAGGTACAACCGCTGATAAAAACTTTTGCATTCAGCGGTTTTATTACCCAGGCTGCTGGTAAAAAATTCCTGAACAGCCAGGGTTTCTTCTTCGTTCCTGCTATGCCCGTTTTTGATATACCAGCTATACAACTGCAATGATAAATTAGAAAGCTGCGATACTAAAGCGAGGTTCTCGCTTACTTCATCCGCTTCCTTGCTTAAACGGTCCGCCCTGTCCTGCATGCTTCGGGTAATATAGAGCGCTTCTATCTTCTTTTCAAAAAAAAGCACCTGCTGCAGGTAAGTAAACTGGTTATGCGTTTTTGCCTGTTCCTTCAGCCTGTCCAGCACTTTCAGGCTTTGGTGATACAAACCTTTGTTGTACAAAATGCGGGCATAGTCCATTTGCTCATGTAAGGCTATGTCAATACTTTCATCATTGATCAGTCGAAGGCTGCTGAGAATTTGTTTATATAAATGCGCCTTCAGGTTACTCAGTTGCTGCTTTTTAATGCTTTCATTTTTCTTTAATAAAATGGGTTCGTCATAATAATTCATCTTATCCAGCGCATCAAACAATTGCACGCTTTTCAACTCATCCGAAGAGGAATTACGGGTGGCATATAACTTGAAATTGCGCTTTTCGCTTTTTTCAAGAGATTTTATAAGCTGAAATAAAGGGTCTGTACTCCGGTTGGGCATCGTAATATGATTTCGTTAAATCCCTTACTGGGCCTATGTTATAGCCAAAAACAAGCGGTTTATAAAACGTAATACCAGTAACAATTTGTTAATATAGATCAGGTTTATACTGTTATATTCGTAACTCAAAGGTTGATCGAAAAACAATAGGCTTCTATACAAAATAATAATTAACCTGTTTTATCTAAATATACTATTTCTATGTCAGCTAACAAGATACACATTTTTGACACTACGCTCCGGGATGGAGAGCAGGTGCCTGGCTGCAAGCTCAACACTAATGAAAAAGTGGAACTGGCATTAAAGCTCGAAGAGTTAGGAGTTGACATAATAGAAGCAGGTTTCCCCATTTCTTCTCCAGGCGACTTTAGCTCCGTATTTGAAATTTCAAAAATAATCACCAATGCCAGCGTTTGCGGATTAACAAGAGCGGTGCGAAAAGACATTGAAGTAGCAGCGGAGGCTTTAAAATATGCCCGGCGCCCACGGATTCACACGGGTATTGGTACCTCCGATCTGCATATCAAAGCAAAATTCAATTCCACCAGGGAAGATATTCTGCAGCGGGCCATTCAAAGTGTAAAATGGGCGAAGAACTTTGTGGATGATGTAGAGTTTTATGCGGAAGACGCCGGCCGCACCGATAATGAATACCTGGCCAGGGTGGTAGAAGCGGTAATAAAAGCAGGCGCTACGGTAGTAAATATCCCGGATACTACCGGATACTGCCTTCCTCACCAATATGGTGAAAAAATAGCTTTTCTTATGAACAATGTTTCCAATATAGATAAGGCCATCTTATCCTGTCATTGTCACAATGATCTTGGATTGGCGACGGCTAATTCCATTGCCGGCGTTATCAACGGCGCAAGGCAAATAGAATGTACCATTAATGGCCTTGGTGAAAGAGCGGGCAACACGTCGCTGGAAGAAGTGGTGATGATTATTAAGCAGCATAAAGAACTTGCTTTTCATACAGGTGTAAATGCTAAATTATTAAATCCAATAAGCCAGTTGGTAGCCGAAACCATGCGCATGCCTGTACAATGCAATAAGGCAATCGTAGGAACCAATGCTTTTTCTCATTCATCCGGCATTCACCAGGATGGATTTTTAAAAGACGCATTGACCTATGAAATAATTAACCCTATGGAAGTAGGGGCGGAATGTTCAAAGATCGTACTAACGGCAAGGAGTGGAAGAAGTGCGTTGGCGTATCGTTTTCACAAACTGGGATACCAGTTCAACAGGAATGATATTGATGCATTATACCAGGAATTTTTACTGGTAGCGGATAGCAAAAAGGAGGTAATGGAAGAAGATCTGAATGCGATGGCAAAGGCGTATAGTAAAGAAGTGACGGTATAGTTTTGAACATGCTTTATTATTTTTTTTTATTGTCCAGGCATTAGAACCCTGATTAAACTTCGGTGGCGTCGCACTCTTGTACTGCATACCATTGGGGAACTTTTATTACGTTTTATGATAAGGCGATGGGCAATAGGCAAATAGCAATAGGCAAATAGCCCTGAAAGGGCGCAATATGATAGCGATGGGCAACGCCCATCGAAACAAGAAGGTAAAAAATAGCCCTGAAAGGGCGCAATATATTAGCAATAGGTAAAAGGCAATAAATAAAACACAATAAAAAAAAGAATAGCCAACAAAACACAATTAACAAAACGCAATCAACAGAAAACCGTAAACAGAAAACAAAATACTCTTGACAAAAAACATCGCAGTAATTTTTGGGGATGGCATCGGGCCGGAAGTAACGCAGCAATCAATTAAAGTGTTGGATGCCATTGCTGAAAAGTTTGGCCATCAATTTATATACAACTATTGCCTGATGGGGGCAGTGGCCATAGATGAAACCGGCAATCCTTTACCGGATGAAACCATTGAAGTGTGCAAAAAAAGCGATGCGGTTTTATTTGGCGCCATCGGCCATCCTAAATATGATAATGATCCCACAGCGAAAGTGAGGCCGGAGCAGGGCTTACTCAAACTGCGAAAAGAATTACAACTGTTTGCCAATATCCGTCCGGTTACGGCCTATACTTCTTTGTATCATTTATCACCCTTAAAAAGCAAGCACCTGGAGGAGGTGGACTTTATCATCTATCGTGAATTGACAGGAGGTATTTATTTTGGTGAAAAGAAAACAAATGAGGATCAGACATGGGCTTATGATGGTTGCACTTATACCAAAGAAGAAGTAGAGCGCATTGCACACCTTGCTTTTCAATCCGCACAACGGCGTAAAAAGAAACTAACCCTGGTGGACAAAGCGAATGTATTGGAAACCTCCAGGCTTTGGAGAAAAGTGGTGCAGGAAATGGCGCCACAATACGCGGATGTAAAACTTAGTTTTTTATTCGTGGATAATGCCGCCATGCAGATCATCCTCAATCCAAAACAGTTTGATGTAATACTAACAGACAATTTATTTGGTGACATCATCAGTGATGAAGCAAGTGTTATCAGCGGTTCATTGGGATTATTGCCCTCCGCTTCTGTTGGCAATAACAACGCATTGTTCGAGCCCATACATGGATCTTTTTCACAGGCTGCGGGCAAAGACATTGCTAACCCATTAGGCTCTATATTATCAGCGGCAATGATGCTGGATTACTTTAATTTAAAAGAAGAAGCCACCCTGGTAAGAGAAGCCGTGGCATGGACAATCGCTCATTTATTTGTTACCAAAGATATTGATCCGATCAATTTTTATTTTACCTCCACTGTAGGCGAATTGATTTGTGATTACGTAAGCGGAAGAATATCCGGGGATATTAACCAGGAGAACATAGAGTTGCGGAAATCAACGATTATTTGAGGCAAAAGGCAGAAGGCAAAAGGCAAATAGCCCTGAAAGGGCGGAATATAATAGCGATGGGCAACGCCCATCGAAACAAGAAGGTAAAAAATAGCCCTGAAAGGGCGCAATATAAAAGCAAAAGATTTAAGGCAATTAAAAATGGGTACAAAAATTTATCAATTAAATATTAAATTATAAGGTGTAAGGTAAAATTGCGAAAAAGGATTGAGTGCCAAAATAGAAGGCCCCAATCCTAAACCTTCAACCCTAAACCTTCAACCATTTATTTATGGCTTATTATAACGAAAACACGATACTGTATTTAAACGGGGCTTTTGTAAAAGCCGCAGATGCAAAAATGGATCTGTACAGCCAGTCATTGCATTATGGCTATAGTGTTTTTGAAGGCATCCGTTCCTACAAAACCATTAATGGCTATACAAAGATTTTTAAAGAAGAGGAGCATTTTGAGCGGTTGAAAAATTCCGCGATAGCCCTAAATCTTCCATACCATTGGACGGCTGAAGAATTGATAGCGGCTACTTATGAAATATTGGAACGAAACAACCTGCAGGATGCCTATATCCGTCCAGTGGTATTTGCACCGGCTAATATGAGTTTCGCTCAAAATACCGAATCTTATATTACTATCCAGGCCTGGGAAATGCAGCCATTTTTGGGAGAAAAATTACTACGGGTAATGACGTCTTCCTTTGAAAGGCCCAATCCTAAAGGCTTTAAGATAGAAGCGAAAGCGGCAGGCCATTATGTGAATTCTATTTTGGCAAGCCAGGAAGCCAAAGCGAAAGGATACGATGAAGCCCTGCTGATGGACATGAACGGTTATGTAGCTGAAGGCCCGGGCGCCAATGTATTTTATGAAAAAGACGGGCGTATATTTACTCCATCCACAGGCAATATTTTACCAGGCATCACCAGGGCAACAGTATTTGAAATATGCAGGGAACTGGATATTCCGGTTGAAGAAAAACAAATTACAACAGGTGAATTAAAAGAAGCCGGTGCAGCATTCTTTTGTGGAACCGCAGCGGAAATTATAGGATGGGAAAGTATTGATGATATTCCATTTAAAAAGAAATGGAATGACAGTTTGGGAAAAATAATTCAGGATGCTTATAAAGATAAAGTGATAGAAAAGAAAAGCCTCCCCAAACCCCTCCAAAGGAGGGGCTTAAGAATACCTCAGGTGAGCTAGTTCGGGAGATCCATTTATATTGAAATTTTTTTTTAAAATAATAGAATTAAAATGATGGGCACAATACCACATAATGACAATCTTTGCAACACCCCTTTAGGGGACAGGAGGTTAAATAAATACAGCAAAACGATCACACAGGATGAAACTCAACCTGCCGCACAGGCCATGTTCTACGGCATTGGGTTAACAGAAGCTGATCTTGCCAAAGCTCAGGTAGGGGTAGTGAGTATGGGATATGATGGCAACCCCTGTAACATGCACCTCAATGACCTGGCAACATTAGTGAAACAGGGGGTATGGGATAACGATATGGTCGGGCTGATTTTTAATACCATTGGTGTAAGTGATGGAATGAGCAACGGAACTCCCGGTATGCGTTATTCCCTGGTTAGCCGCGACATCATAGCGGATTCTATTGAAACAGTTTGTGGAGCACAATATTATGACGCGGTGATTGCAATACCGGGTTGTGATAAGAATATGCCCGGTTGCATTATGGCCATTGGCAGGCTAAACCGTCCTGCGATTATGGTTTACGGTGGCACCATCGCACCGGGCCATTATAAAGGACAGGATCTCAATATCGTGTCTGCATTTGAGGCGCTTGGACAAAAAATTGCCGGTAACTTGTCAGATGCGGATTTTAAAGGCATTGTGATGAACAGTTGCCCCGGAGCAGGCGCCTGTGGAGGAATGTACACCGCCAACACGATGAGCAGCGCAATTGAAGCAATGGGAATGAGCCTTCCTTATTCTTCCAGTAATCCTGCCTTAAGTGAAGCAAAAAAAGCGGAATGTTTAAATGCAGGTAAGGCTATCCGTTACCTGATGGAAAAAGATATCAAGCCATCTGATATCATGACCAGGAAAGCATTTGAAAATGCGGTTACCATTATCATGGTTTTAGGTGGTAGTACCAATGCCGTATTGCATATGATAGCGATGGCTAAAAGTGTGGATGTGGTATTTACCCAGGATGATTTTCAAATGATCAGTGATAAAGTGCCCGTATTGGCGGATCTTAAGCCAAGCGGTAAATATTTAATGGCGGACCTTCATAACATTGGCGGCGTGCCGGCAGTGATGAAGTATCTGTTAACGCAAGGTTTCTTGCATGGCGATTGCCTGACAGTAACAGGTAAAACTGTTGCAGAGAATTTGGCAGGTGTTCCGGAGTTGGATTTTGATGCGCAAAAAATTATTTTTCCGGTGTCGCATCCGGTCAAGGCAACAGGGCACCTGCAAATCCTGTATGGTAATTTGGCTTTAAAAGGTAGTGTGGCGAAAATCTCCGGTAAGGAGGGTGAATTATTTGAGGGACCTGCCAGGGTGTTCGATGGAGAATTTGAATTGATCAATGGTATCAATAGCGGAAAAATAAAAGCAGGGGATGTAGTAGTAATAACACAGGTAGGCCCGAGGGGCGCACCGGGTATGCCCGAAATGCTGAAACCAACTTCAGCCATTATTGGCGCAGGGCTGGGTCAAAGTGTTGCTTTAATTACAGATGGAAGATTTAGCGGCGGTACACATGGCTTTGTAGTAGGGCATATCACTCCAGAAGCTTTCGATGGCGGGTTGATCGGGTTGGTTCAGGATAACGATATCATTGAACTAAATGTGGCAACAAAAAAGATGACATTAAAAGTATCTGAAGAAGAAATAGCAAAACGAAAAGCAGCCTGGAAGCAACCGGCATTAAAAGCAACCAAAGGAATTTTATTTAAGTATGCAAAATATGTGAAGGATGCAAGTGAAGGTTGTGTAACGGATGAATAACCCCGTCCACCCCCGTTCCCTGAAAGGGTGTTGCGGAGAAGATAACCGGTTAATCTTTTAGATAATGAGTTATAATTTTATTGTCCGGGCAAAGACGGTTTCATGGCAACATCGTTGTGTTATGTTAATCCCGATTTTTATCGGGACTCACTTGTACCGCATACCAATGTGGATCTTTAATTACGTTTTATAAAAATCAGTCTTTTAACCGGTTAGTAAAAAACAACAATATCATTATTGTATCTCTTACTGGGTATAAACATAAAGTAGTACAATTTCTAAAATAATAAACAATGGAAACATTAGAAATCATAGATAAAAAAGAGATGACGGAAAATGCGGGCTCTCCATCCCAGTCCCCCCTTCAGGGGGCGGAGGGGGTAGGGATTTCAGGCTCACAAGCTGTGTTAGACGCTTTCGTAGCAGAAGGTGTGGGCACCATCTTTGGTTATCCGGGAGGCGCTATCATGCCCATCTATGATGCATTGTACGATTATCACGACAGGATAAAGCATATTTTAGTCCGTCACGAACAGGGGGGCATACACGCAGGACAGGGGTATGCAAGAAGCTCGGGTAAAGTAGGGGTAGTGTTTGCCACCAGCGGGCCTGGCGCTACCAACCTGGTTACCGGCCTGGCGGATGCAATGATTGATAGTACGCCATTGGTTTGTATTACCGGCCAGGTTTATGCACACCTGTTAGGCACAGACGCTTTCCAGGAAGTGGACGTAATCAATATTACCACACCCGTAACCAAGTGGAATTACCAGGTTACGGATGCAACGGAAATCCCATCTGTTTTAGCAAAAGCATTTCATATAGCCGCTACCGGCAGGCCGGGCCCCGTTTTGATAGACATTACCAAGAACGCCCAGTTGCAAAAATTCGATTACAAGGGATATACAAAGTGTACGTTTATACGCAGCTACCGCCCCAAACCAATTGTAAGAAAGGAATATATAGAAGAGGCTGCCCAATTGATCAATGAAGCCAAAAAGCCATTTGTAATTTTTGGCCAGGGGGTAATTTTAGGAAAAGCGGAAAATGAATTTAAAGCATTTATTGAAAAAGGGGGCTTACCTGCCGCATGGACAATTTTGGGGTTGAGCGCCTTGCCAACCGATCATCCGCAGAATGTTGGGATGCTGGGTATGCATGGTAATTATGGGCCCAATGTATTAACCAATGAGTGCGATGTATTGATAGCAGTGGGAATGCGTTTTGATGACCGGGTTACCGGAAGGCTGGATAAATATGCCCGCCAGGCCAAAGTAATCCATCTTGATATTGATCCGGCGGAGATTGATAAAAATGTAAAAACCACAGTTCCTGTTTGGGGGGATTGTAAGGAAACCCTGCCACTGCTCACAAAGCTGATAACCAAAAAACAACATGCAGAATGGTTAAAAAAATTCAATGAGCACACCCAAACTGAAATAGATGTAGTCATTAAAAATGAGCTAAACCCAACCAGCGATGAATTAACAATGGGTGAAATAATTCAAGCGCTGAATGAACTGACCAATGGAGATGCGATCATTGTTACCGATGTGGGCCAGCACCAGATGGTAGCCTGCAGGTATGCGAAGTTTAATGAAACTAAAAGCAATATCACATCCGGCGGGGCGGGTACCATGGGCTTTGCATTGCCGGCAGCCATCGGCGCCAAATATGGCGCTCCTCATCGCACGGTCGTTGCTATTATTGGTGATGGTGGCGTACAGATGACGATACAGGAACTGGGTACCATCATGCAAACAGGAATTGATGTAAAGATCTTAATCCTTAACAACCAGTTTCTGGGAATGGTACGCCAGTGGCAGCAGTTGTTTCATGACAAGCGTTATTCGTTTGTGGATATTGAAAGCCCGGATTATGTGATGGTAGCTAAAGGCTATAAAATTGAAGGGCAAAGTATTTCAAAGAGAGGCCAGGTTAAAGATGCATTAACCGCTATGCTTAATCATAATGGCGCTTATTTACTGGAAGTAATGGTAGGCAAAGAAAACAATGTATTTCCGATGGTGCCGCAGGGTTGCAGTGTGGCGGAAATAAGGTTGTCATGATGATGAGCAATTAAGAATTAGGAATTAAAATGATGAACGATGATGAATGATTGATCAAAATCATTCATCAAAATCATAGTAAAATCATTTAATCAACCTAATCAGCGGTTCAGGCATTTGTTGCACAGGCATTTGTTTTTCAATTAAGCATCGTTGTGTCACTCACTTGTACGTCATACCATTGGGGAACTTTAATTGCGTTATGATATAATAACAAACAGCATAATTTTATCTTCATCTTTAAATGTCGTTTTGTTAAAAAAATAATCCGTCCCGTAAGGGACGATATGCGGGTAGAAATAAAAAGTAACAATCCCAATTCGTTCCGTAGGAACGATAGGTGCAATAATCTTTAGGTGCAAGTTTTACGGTTGATTTATCATTGGCATAAAAAATATACCGTTCATATGGAACGAAAATATATCGGTTTTTCGCGGCTACCGATATGCCGTTCCTGCGGAACGAAATATTAATTTTGTTTGCTTACCAACATAGGTTCAATATTGACCAATCAGGTATTAACAGTCATATAAATTAACAACATGAAAAAGGAATTTACCATAACAGTATATACCGAAAACCAGGTTGGGTTGCTCAATCGGATCGCTATTATTTTTTCAAGAAGAAAAATAAATATAGATAGCATGAACACATCGCCCTCTGAGATAGAAGGTATTCATCGCTTTACTATTCTAATAGATGAAACCGAAGAAGTGGTAAGGAAAGTGTGCAGGCAAATAGAAAAGCAGGTAGAAGTATTGAAAGTTTATTATAACACGGAAGATGAAATAGTATGGCAGGAGATGGCGCTGTATAAAGTATCTACCGATGAGATAGCGGAAAAGGTAAAAGTAGAAAGATTATTGAGGGAATGCGGTGCAAGAGCGGTTGCTATCACAAAAGAGTTTACCGTATTTGAAACAACCGGCCACCGGGAAGAAACAGTAAAATTAGTGAAAGCATTAGAACCATACGGACTGATTGAATTCGTTCGCAGTGCAAGGATCGCCATCATTAAAAAGAGCAGGGGTTTTCATGAAAAGCTAAAAGAATTTGAACAAAATGCACCCGGTGAAGAAGTGATCGAGAATGAATTTTTGAACCAGCAGGATGAAGTGTTTAGCATGTAGGTCTTCCGCTGCGGCGGAGGAACCTGGACGGATAGTATTTGGTATTGGAAATAGCGTTTAGTGAAAAAGTTTATCTGTTTAAATTGTTGAATTGCATGAAATATGATTATTAAAAAACTGGGTTGTTTAGCCCTGAAAGGGCGAAATATCCCAGCATAGGGCAACGCCCTATGTAACAATAATAAAGTTATCAAAAGCCATGAAAGGGCGAAATAAAATATCATGTTTGGTTTGACGCATTGGACAAAGTAAAATAGCGGTTCATTTCAGGATAAAATTTTATAACGTTGGCGGAAATCCTGAAAAATCAACTGATATAAAAAGTTAGTGATTTTTGCAAACAGAAAAGAGGCTTTGAATTGAGGGAGAGTTCCACATAGGTATGCGGTACAAGGGAGTCCCGATATTCGGGATTTACATAACACAACGATGCTGCCATGAAATACAAATGTTCGTGACAAAATTTTAATTAAAAAGCATTGAAAAATAAACATACTAATTCTTTAACTCCCCGTAACAGCAGGGTATGGCGGTAAACAAACAACAGAAAACTAAAAACTAAAAACTCAAAACAAAAATGGCTAATTATTTTAACACATTGTCGCTTAGAGAAAAACTGAACCAATTGGGTGTATGTGAACTTATGGACAAAAGTGAATTCGCGGATGGGGTCAATGAACTGAAAGGAAAGAAGATCGTAATTGTTGGTTGCGGCGCACAGGGCCTGAACCAGGGTTTGAACCTCAGGGATTCGGGTTTGGATATTACCTATGCTTTGCGCCAGGAAGCGATTGATGCAAGAAGGCAATCGTGGAAAAGTGCGACTGAAAATAATTTTACGGTAGGCACTTATGAAGCATTGATACCTGCGGCTGACCTGGTGATCAATCTTACGCCTGATAAACAACATACTGCTGTAGTAACCGCCATCATGCCGCTGATGAAAAATGGCGCTACACTTTCCTATTCACATGGATTTAATATAGTGGAAGAGGGTATGCAGATTAGAAAAGATATTACGGTAATAATGGTAGCGCCTAAATGCCCCGGCTCTGAAGTAAGGGCGGAATACGTGAGAGGTTTTGGAGTGCCTACTTTAATAGCGGTTCACCCGGAAAATGATCCGGAAGGCAAAGGGCTGAAATATGCAAAAGCTTATTGTGTTGGAACAGGTGGCCATAAGGCAGGTGTATTGAAATCATCTTTTGTAGCCGAAGTAAAATCGGACCTGATGGGGGAGCAAACGATCCTTTGCGGTTTGTTGCAAACAGGCTCCATACTTAGTTTTGATAAAATGGTGGAAAAGGGTATTGATAAAGGCTATGCATCCAGGTTAGTACAATATGGCTGGGAAACAATTACCGAAGCCTTAAAACAAGGGGGCATCACTGCTATGATGGACAGGCTTTCAAATCCGGCGAAAATTAAGGCGTTTCAATTATCCGAAGAACTGAAAGATATTATGCGGCCTTTATTTCAAAAGCACCAGGATAATATAATGAGTGGTGAATTTTCAAAAACAATGATGGAAGACTGGGCCAATGATGATAAAAATTTATTAGCCTGGCGTGCGGCAACAGGCGAAACAACTTTTGAAAAAACACCCGCAGGTGATGTAAAAATCGCTGAACAGGAATATTTTGACAATGGATTATTAATGGTGGCGTTTGTAAGGGCAGGTGTGGAACTGGCGTTTGAAACAATGGTGGAAGCAGGCATTAAACAAGAATCCGCCTACTATGAATCATTGCACGAAACACCATTGATAGCAAACACCATTGCCCGTAAAAAGTTGTTTGAAATGAACCGTGTAATTTCTGATACTGCGGAATATGGCTGCTACCTTTTTGATCATGCCTGTAAGCCCTTGCTTGCTGATTTTATGAAGAAGGTGGAAACCGATATTATCGGCAACAACTTCAATACAGGTAAGGATAACGGCGTAGATAATAAAACATTGATTGTGGTAAATGACGTTATAAGATTTCATCCGGTAGAATTGATTGGTGCGGAATTAAGACAGGCAATGACAGGGATGAAAGCTATTGCCCCCGTCCTCTAAAGGGCAATGTCATTTAGTTAAGGTTTTCAATTGCCACGTCCTTTAGGGCGTGGATTAAATTGTAATTTAAAAAATTGGGCTTTAGCCCAAAATGCAGTTTGGCTAAAGCCAAAATTGTAAAAAAATTTTTCTTTCCCCGCCCTAAAGGGCGAGGCAATTCATTAAAAAATCCTTAACTAAATGACATTGCCCTAAAGGGGAGTTCTGCTAACAGTCTGCTGAATGGTTAGTTGCTAAATGGTTGGTTAGATTAAGTCAGGTTAGGATAATTTATTTTAATGAATACCATTTTAATAATAATATTTTTCTCAAGCCTTCAGTAACAAATGAAGAAAAGGAAAGTATTTTATCACCCTCAAAAGAGACAGGTAAAATGGAATACTGTTTGAAGGCCTCTCCGCCGCAGCGGAGACGGGGGTATAGCAGGCAGTAGCAATTTATTATCCGTTTTAATCCGGTAGAATTAATCGGATCGGAGCTAAGACAGGCTATGACGGAGATGAAGGCGATTGGGCCGTTGGTGTAAACCTTACCTAGTTTCTCTCTTATAATGGCTGGTGATAAGTTTTTTCACCATCTTTTCCGCTTGATAATACAGGGCTTCTAAGAAATCATTTTAACCCCGGCTCCTAAAAGAGCCTGCTATCAGCTTGCTTATTGGCTGCAATTTTAACTGTTCAGAATCGGCATCTACTCAAAAGCAAAAGCTTATTTGACATAAATAAATATCTTTAAGAATAGCAATAACGACACAACAAAATGATTAATTGTATTAAGACAAATTCCGAAAATGAGGACTTCCAAAAACTGGTTAGAGAACTTGACGCAGACTTAAAAATTCGTGATGGAGAAGATCACTCATTTTATGACCAATTCAACAAAATTGACAAAATAAAATATGCAATCGTTGCTTATGACAATGAAATATCTATTGGGTGCGGAGCAATTAAAGAATATTCTCGGAACACAATGGAAATTAAACGAATGTATGTATTGTTAAATAGACGGGGAAAAGGAATTGCCACGACAATTTTAAAAGAGTTGGAACTTTGGAGTATTGAATTAAAGTATAGTAGATGCATATTAGAAACCGGGAAAAAGCAACAAGAAGCAATAGGACTTTATAAGCGAAATGGATATAAAATAATACCAAACTTTGGACAATATGAAAATGTAGAAAATAGCATCTGTTTTGAAAAATTATTGTCAGGATAGGAAATGAAACTTAGCAGCCGAAAAGAAAAACTGCAAACAACATTGCATCCTATGCAAAATACGGGCGGGACGTTGAAGCAATGAACATTTTATCGCTCACTATCTTTAGTTCCGGCTTTACCAGCATCGAATGCCCCGTACTTCGCAAATAAAGAACAATAGCTGTTTCCCCAAAGCCCTCCCCGCCAGCCAGCGGGAATCAAAGGCGAAAATTGTGTAAATTTGTGAAATCAGTGGCAAAAAACAAATTATTATGAAAAAAAATACAGGCTTGTACGATCCGCAATTTGAGCATGATGCCTGTGGTATCGGGTTTGTCGCTAATATTAAAGGCAACAAATCCCATCAGCACATCTCGGATGCACTAACCATTTTGGAAAATATGGAGCACAGAGGCGCCTGTGGATGTGAAACCAACACTGGGGATGGTGCAGGAATATTCCTCCAGATACCCCATGAATTCTTCTTTGATGAATGTGTAAAACTGGGGGTGCATTTACCTGCCTATGGAAAGTATGCGGTAGGGGTGATTTTTTTTCCGAAAGAAATAAAGTTAAGAGAAGAATGCAGGGATATTTTCAACAGGGCGGCGGAAAAGCTGGGACTTGAAATAATAACCTACAGAAGTGTTCCGGTAAATACTTTTGATATCGGCCCAACCGCATTGTCGGTAGAACCGGTAATGGAACAGGTTTTTATTGCCTGCCCCGATCATATTACCAACCCAATGGATTTTGAAAGAAAATTATTTGTGCTTCGCAAGTACGCCAGTCATACAATTGATAGTACCGTAAGGAAAGACGCCATTGGTTTTTACATAGCATCTTTATCTTTTAAAACCGTAGTGTACAAGGGCCAGTTAACCAGCAGGCAGGTTCGTAATTATTTCCCCGATCTGAACAATAAAAGGGTTGTATCCGCTTTTGGCCTGGTACACTCACGTTTTGCAACCAATACTTTCCCATCCTGGAAACTGGCTCAGCCATTCCGCTACATAGCGCACAATGGAGAGATCAATACATTACAGGGAAACCTGAACTGGCTTAAAGCAAGTGAAAAAGGGTTCGTATCTGCTTATTTCAGTAAGGAAGAAATGGAAATGCTGTTGCCACTCATTACCGGGGTACAATCAGATTCCGCCTGCCTGGATAATATGATTGAATTATTAACCCTTACCGGCAGGTCATTACCACATGTAATGATGATGCTAATACCGGAAGCCTGGGACGGAGATGATTTAATGGATCCGGTTAAAAAAGCATTTTATGAATACCATGCATCCATGATGGAACCCTGGGATGGCCCGGCCTCCATATCATTTACGGATGGTAAAATAATCGGCGCCACATTGGATAGAAATGGCCTCAGGCCCTCCCGTTATTGTGTTACCACGGATGACAGGGTGATTATGGCTTCTGAAACAGGGGCTTTGCCTGTTGATCCTGCATTGATAAAGGAAAAAGGAAGGTTACAACCAGGGAAAATGTTTGTAGTGGATATGGAACAGGGCAGAATTATTAGTGATGATGAATTGAAAAGCGCTATTTGTTCACAAAAGCCTTACGGCGACTGGTTGAATAAATATAAAATAAGATTAGAGGAATTACCCGAGCCAAGGGTAATGTTTACTCATTTGGAAAGCGACCAGATATTCAAATATCAAAAAGCATTTGGTTATACAACGGAAGACCTGGATGAAATTATCGCCCCAATGGCATTGGATGGCAAGGAGCCAATAGGGTCAATGGGTACGGATGTTCCTTTGGCGGTGTTAAGCGATGAACCGCAGCATTTAACTTCTTATTTTAAGCAATTATTCGCACAGGTTACCAACCCTCCAATTGATCCTATCAGGGAAAAATTGGTAATGTCGCTGGCAACATTTGTTGGTAACAATGGCAACCTGCTGGAAGAAGATCCGTTAAGCTGCCATACCGTAGCATTAAAGCACCCGGTATTATCCAATTACGAACTGGAAAAGATCAGGAGCATTGATACCGGTGTGTTTCAGGCCAAAACACTGCAAATGTATTACCGTGCGGATGGCAAGCCCGGTTCGTTGAAAAAAGGATTGGACCGATTGTGCCGTTATGCGGTAGATGCGGCTGAAGATGGTTTTGAAGTATTGATATTAACAGACCGGTCTATAGATTCCGATCATGCACCGATACCTTCTTTATTGGCAACGGCGGCGGTACATCATCATTTAATTCGTAAAGGATTAAGAGGTTGTGTTGGCCTGGTAGTAGAAGCAGGTAATGTATGGGAAGTGCATCATTTCGCCTGTTTAATCGGCTATGGCGCTACGGCTATTAATCCCTACATGGCATTGTCGAGTATCCGTGATATGAAGCTGAGCGGGAAATTACAAACAGGCCTTGATGTGGACCAGTTGAAAAAGAATTATACCAAAGCGGTAAATGACGGATTGCTGAAAGTATTTTCAAAGATGGGAATATCAACTTTACAATCGTACCAGGGCGCACAGATATTTGAAATTGTTGGTTTAAACAGAGCTGTTGTTGATAAATATTTTACAGGATCAATTTCACGTATTGAAGGATTGGGACTTGATGAAATCGCTAAAGAAAGCCTGGCAAAACACGCTTTCGCATTTCCTAAAAAACAAATACCGGTAGATCGTTTACCCGTAGGGGGCATATACCAATGGAAACGTAAAGGGGAGTTCCATTTGTTCAATCCGCAAACCATTCATCTGTTGCAGTATTCTACCCGGATGAATGATTATCCCACCTTTAAAAAATATTCAAAGCTGGTAAATGACCAGGGCGAAAGGGCCTGCACTTTAAGAAGCTTGTTTCAGTTCAACCATCACCGGCCACCTGTTTCCATTGATGAAGTAGAACCTGCGGAAGCAATATGGAAAAGGTTTGCCACAGGCGCCATGAGCTTTGGATCTATCTCTCATGAAGCACATAGTACACTGGCCATTGCCATGAACCGCCTGGGTGGTAAAAGCAATACCGGTGAAGGTGGTGAAGATGAAATGCGTTATGAAAAATTGCCTGATGGCGATTCCATGCGAAGCGCTATCAAGCAGGTAGCTTCAGCAAGGTTTGGTGTAACCAGTTATTATTTAACGCAGGCGGATGAGCTACAAATAAAAATGGCACAGGGTGCCAAGCCAGGTGAAGGCGGACAATTACCCGGCCATAAAGTGGACGACTGGATCGGAAGGGTCCGTCATGCTACACCCGGTGTTGGATTAATTTCACCTCCCCCGCACCATGATATTTATTCAATAGAAGATCTTGCTCAGTTGATCTTTGATTTAAAAAATGCCAACAGGGATGCAAGGATCAATGTAAAATTGGTTTCCAAGGCCGGAGTAGGTACAATAGCCGCCGGTGTTACCAAGGCTAAGGCCGATGTAGTATTAATCGCTGGTTTTGATGGAGGTACAGGCGCATCACCCATGAGTTCTATAAAACATGCGGGCCTGCCATGGGAATTAGGCCTGGCCGAAGCGCACCAGACTTTGGTAAAAAATAAATTGCGCAGCAGGGTGGTATTGCAAACAGACGGCCAGTTAAAAACCGGTAAAGATATTGCGATCGCAACATTGCTGGGCGCTGAAGAATGGGGCGTTGCTACCGCGGCGCTGGTTACCGAAGGTTGTATAATGATGCGCAAGTGCCACCTGAATACCTGCCCCGTAGGTGTGGCTACACAGGATAAGCGGTTGCGTGAACGATTCACCGGTGATGCGGATCATGTAGTGAACCTGTTTAAGTTTTTAACGGAAGAATTAAGAGAGATCATGGCGCAATTAGGTTTTCGTACCGTTAACGAAATGGTAGGCCAGGTGGATTGTTTGGAGATGCGTGAAGGTATCAATCATTGGAAATATAGTAAGTTGGATCTTTCACCGGTTTTGTACAAAGAACCGGCCTCAATCTACACAGGGTTGTATAATAGTGAAAAGCAGGATCATGATTTGGAAAATGTGCTGGACTGGAAATTGATAGCGGCTGCAAAACCTGCATTGGATGAACAGAAAAAGGTAACAGCTTCCTTCGATATAAAAAATATTGACAGAACAACGGGTACCATTTTATCAAACGAAATTTCGAAGAAATATAAGGCGCAGGGATTACCGGATGATACCATACATTTTAAATTTACCGGTACGGCCGGACAAAGTTTTGGGGCATTCAATACCAAAGGTGTTACGCTTGAACTGGAGGGAGATGCCAATGATTATTTTGGTAAAGGATTAAGCGGCGCCAAACTGATCGTGTATCCATCGGCGAAAGCAACCTTTGTTCCCGAGGATAATATCATCATTGGCAATGTGGCATTTTATGGCGCTACTTCCGGCGAAGCGTATATCAGGGGTAAGGCAGGCGAACGTTTCGCAGTGCGTAATTCAGGCGCCATCGCGGTGGTAGAAGGAGTGGGTGACCATGGTTGCGAATACATGACTGGTGGAAAAGTAATTATCCTCGGTGACACAGGTAGGAATTTTGCCGCAGGCATGAGCGGAGGTATCGCCTATGTGTATGATGTAAAAGGAAGTTTCCCGATACAATGCAACCAGGAAATGGTGGATTTAGATCCGGTTGGAGAGGCTGATAAGCATGAATTATTCAGCACCATCAGTAATCATTTTAAATATACGGAAAGTACAGTAGCCAAATTTGTATTGGACGACTTTGAGAACCAGGTGAAAAATTTTGTAAAAATATTTCCTAAAGATTACAAGAAAGCATTGCAAAAAAATGCCGGCGTACTAAAGCAGCAACTAAAAAAGTAATTTGAAACATCATTTTAGTTACTAAGCTTATTACGCATAACAGCCCTGAAAGGGCGAAATAACCTGGCACAGGGCAACGCCCTGTGAAAATAGAAATGTTACAATAAGCCCTGAAGGGGTGAAATATTCCAGCATAGGGCAACGCCCTATGTTTACAAAGCAATCTATAACGTAGCCCTGAAAGGACGAAATAAATGCAGGCAGTTGAATGTAGTGTAAAGTATTAGTGGTGGGAATAAACATTCATTCATTACGCCAATACAATAATTTTAATAATTGGTGAGGTTAAAATTTTTATTGACCAAACATCAGAACCCTGATTTGGCTTCGGTGGCGTCGCACTCTTGTACTTTAGTGCTTATGGCAACTTTTACCGGCTGCTAAAAAGAGCTTTCAATACCGGGTTTAAAAACGGGTAAGTATATAGAATGTAATTAATTTCCCTGGTATATTTCCAGGGTAATAAAGTGATTGATTTGATCAATAACTAAATAAAAAAAGGTTTGAAGTTTAATTTAAAACGTAATTAATGATCCCCAATGGTATGCGGTACAAGGGAGCCCCGATAAAAATCGGGATTAACATAACACAACGATGATGCCATGAAACGCCTCTGTTCGGACAACAAAAAAATGCCCTCCATTTTTTATTCCTTGCAGACATAACACTTAGCTCATCAATCGGATTTAAATAATATTTTTCATTAAAAATTTTCCTCATTGCGAGGCAAGGTATTATGGGCAAACCAACAGGCTTTTTAGAATTTACCAGGGAACTTCCTTCAAAGCGTTTACCGGAAGAAAGGCTAAATGATTATAAGGAATTCATAGAAAGATATTCTGATGAAAAATTAAACCAGCAATCTGCAAGGTGTATGGATTGTGGAGTTCCATTTTGTCACAATGGCTGCCCTTTGGGCAATGTGATACCGGAGTTCAATGATGCGGTATATCGCAAAAGCTGGAAGGAAGCATACGAAATATTATCCTCCACCAATAACTTTCCTGAATTTACCGGAAGGATTTGCCCGGCTCCCTGCGAAACATCCTGCGTGCTGGGGATCAATCAGCCGGCAATCGCTATTGAAGAAATAGAAAAGCATATCATTGAAATCGCATTTGACAAAGGATATGTGCAGGCCGAAAAGCAAATTTCAAGAACGGGTAAGAAAGTTGCAATAATAGGTAGCGGCCCCGCAGGAATGGCCGCCGCCGCACAATTAAATCTTGTAGGCCATTCCGTTACCGTTTTTGAAAGGGATGATTTACCCGGAGGTTTATTGCGCTACGGCATACCCGATTTTAAGCTGGAAAAATGGGTAATTGACAGAAGGATAAAATTAATGGAAGAAGAAGGCGTAGTTTTTAAATGCAATGCAAATGTAGGTGTGGGCATCAGCATTAGTGATCTTTTAAGGGAATACCATGCCATTGTACTAGCCGGTGGAAGTACCGTACCAAGAGACCTGCCTATTCCCGGGCGCAATTTGAAAGGTGTTTATTACGCCATGCAATTTTTAACACAACAAAATAAACGGGTTGCGGCAATTCCTTTTACTGAAGAAGATATTTATGCCACCGGAAAAAATGTAGTAGTAATTGGTGGTGGTGATACCGGAAGCGATTGTGTGGGTACTTCAAACCGTCATAAAGCCGCATCGGTAATGCAGTTTGAATTATTACCAAAGCCACCTGCCGGCAGAAGCGAATATATGCCCTGGCCAACTTACCCAATGTTACTCAAAACCACTTCTTCTCATGAAGAGGGATGTGATAGAAAGTGGGCGGTAGCAACCAAAGAATTTATTGGGGATGAAAAGGGAAACCTTAAAGCGATAATATTGGTTGATCTGGAATGGAAGCCGGTAGATAATAAGCCTTCAAAATTTGTTGAGATTAAAGGCAGTGAAAGAAAAATACCCTGCACATTAGCCTTGCTGGCAATGGGATTTGTACATCCACAGCACGAAGGCCTGATAAATGAATTAGAGATTGAATTAGATGAGCGGGGCAATGTAAGGGCATCCGAAAAAAATTACCAGTCCAATATCTCAAGAATATTTACCGCAGGTGATATGCGCCGCGGGCAATCACTGGTAGTGTGGGCCATTAAAGAAGGCAGAGATTGTGCACAGAAGGTAGATGAGTTTTTGATGGGGCATTCTTTATTGGAATCCGCTGATGGTAACGCCATTGCACGTTATCTTTAAAATAAATGTAGTGCCGGTGATATTTTTGTCCAATTATCGCGGTAACCTTTCTGGCATATTTCCTAATTAAAAAATATCATAAAGGGTGCGGATAAACACTGCATCCTTTTTTTATATGCCTTTTACTCCATCATAATAGCATGTAATTCTCCTGGGAACGGCATTATTCGGGCTTCTTCTTGCAAAAGGCAGACGGTTGTATCAATTATATTTAATATTTTAAACGCAGGTTTAATAATATTTCTATCTTAAAAACGATAACCCTTATTGATTTTATTGGATTAGGTAGATAATTCGCAAATCAATCTACGTAATAGGTTTGGCTGATGCCTGCTATGATAGCCGGGGTAGTTTTGATAGCTTTTGCAGCGCTTTTCAGCGATAAAATAAATAAAGCGAAAAACAGTTAGTTTTGGGATTGATGAATAAGCTATAGGTTTAAGTGTTTGTAAATTCTTGCAAAGAATATTTTTAAAAATTTGTTCAACATAATATGATGTCTGAAAAAGTAAACCCTTTACGAGTTTTGGTAGTAGGTTGTGGAAATATGGGCGCTTCCCATGCCATGTCTTATCATACGCTGGATGGTTTTGAAATTTGCGGTCTGGTATCCACCGGAAAAAGCAAGGAAGTATTAAATGAAAAACTAGGGGGCGGCTACGTCTTATTTACTGATTATGAAGCAGCTTTAAAGCATACGCAACCCGATGCGGTTTGCATATCCACCTATCCGGATACGCATGAAAGTTTTGCCATTAAAGCCCTGGAAAGGGGCTGCCATGTATTTGTTGAAAAGCCTTTAGCCGATTCAGTGGAAGGTGCCGGGCGTGTAGCCGAAGCCGCCAGAAAAGCCGGAAAGAAACTGGTAATAGGTTATATTTTACGGTATCACCCTTCCTGGGAGCGTTTTATTGAATTGAGCCAGATGCTGGGCAAACCCCTGGTGATGCGTATGAACCTGAATCAGCAAAGCCATGGGAACATGTGGAACGTTCATCGGAACCTGATGAAAAGTTTAAGCCCCATTGTGGATTGTGGCGTGCATTACATTGACGTGATGTGCCAGATGACGAATGCTAAACCTATCCAGGTAAGTGCTATTGGAGCACGGTTAACGGAAGAAATTCCTGCCGGTAATTATAATTATGGTCAGCTACAGATTCGGTTTGATGATGGATCGGTAGGTTGGTATGAAGCAGGCTGGGGACCAATGATGAGCGAAACTGCTTTTTTTGTTAAAGATGTTATCGGCCCCGGGGGCTCTGTATCTATTGTGGCTAAAGAAGCGGGTACCACAGGGAAGTCAGATGCCGTAGAATTGCACACTAAAACCGAATCGTTAAGATTCCATCATGCAGGCCTGGATGAGGATGGGCGGTTTTTGAAAGAAGATGTTTGGATAGACTTAAATGATGAACCCGATCATCAGGAGTTATGTAACCGGGAGCAACGGTTTTTTCTGAAAGCGGTACACGAGAATATGGATTTAACAAAAGCTACCCTGGATGCAGTGAATAGTCTTCGCATAGCTTTGGCTTGCGATGAATCTGTACGTACAGGCAAGATTATAAATTTATAGGATTTTCCATTTAAAGTCCTGATTACTAAAAATATTAGTGCATTTATTGGTAAGATATTAAAGAACAATTAAATGGAAATTTTAAAAGGGATTAATATTTTAGAATTCACGAATAAACCAGGGATGAGGGCTCTTGCAAAGCATATCTGGCACAGTATAAATGGGGAAAAGGCGTTTGTTGCCCACGATGTGGATGTGCCGAACATCCCCAAAGCAAAGGCCCCTATCTTCACAGATGTAGAAAATGCCATCATACCGAACCTGTTACAGCAAGGAACGCTATTTCATGAGATTAAATTCCATTATTTTCAAAGGGCGAACTGTTTTTTAAAGGGAGGCATAATTTGAAGGCCCTGTTTTGCCCCCGGCCCTCCCGATGAACCGGGAGAGGCTTTCCCGAAAAATCGGGATGTTCCAAAAGGGGAGGTCTTCTGCCAGTTCATAAACTGCGCCTGATGAACCGCTCGGTATAACGTAATTAAAGTTGCCCATTGGTATTAAGTACAAGAGGGCGATGCAACGATGCCCCACATAGCTTCTTAGCCCGGACAAAAAGTATGGTTGTATATAAAGGCCCCGATACGCTTCCCTATCGGGATAGACTGTC
>JANOTW010000325.1:0-4891 GCA_031416575.1 Ferruginibacter sp. | reverse complement strand
TTCCCCGATTTTCCCGCCGAGATAAGGGCCCCGATAGGTACGTTGCCTGGCGTAAGTGGTTACCAGTTGCGTTTTAGCAGCGACCGTATCTTTACACCGGGTGATGCCTGTGATGTATTGGTAGCTATGAACGCGGCAGCTTTAAAAGTAAATTTAAAGGGATTAAAACATGGTGGTGTTATCATTGCCAATATAGAGGGGTTTGATGCGAAAAACCTGCGGCTTGCGAATTACGCGGACGGTGTAAACCCCCTGGAAGATAGCAGCCTGGATACTTATGAGCTGATAAAGATAGATATTACCAAAATGACCAGGGAAGCATTGAAGGATTTCACGATGGGGATGAAAGAAAAGGACCGTGCGAAAAATATGTTTGTATTGGGCTTTTTATATTGGATGTACAACCGTGAAATGGATAATACGATTCAATTCATTAAGGAGAAATTTGGAAAGAAACCGGAGATCTTTGAAAGTAATGTGAGGGCTTTGCAGGCGGGTTATAATTATGGGGATACTACCGAAACCTTTACTACCAGGTATACCGTGGAAAAGGCGAAGATGGAACCTGGTATGTACCGCTCTATTATGGGCAACCAGGCTTTGTCGTATGGGTTGATTGCCGCGTCGCAAAAAAGCGGGCTGCAATTATTTTTAGGCAGTTATCCTATTACCCCGGCAAGTGATATTTTACACGAATTAAGTAAATATAAAAACTTTGCCATAAAAACTTTCCAGGCCGAAGATGAAATAGCGGCTATTACTTCGTCTATTGGAGCAAGTTATGGGGGCAGCCTTGGTGTAACAACTACCAGCGGCCCGGGGATGGCTTTAAAAGCCGAAGCAATGGGTTTGGCGGTGATGCTGGAGATACCTTTGATCATCATTAATGTGCAAAGGGGCGGGCCAAGCACAGGCTTACCCACCAAAACGGAGCAGAGCGATCTGATGCAGGCTTATTATGGACGCAATGGCGAGTGCCCCATGCCGGTAATATCGGCATCTACACCCAGCGATTGCTTTAGCGCCATATATGAAGCGGTGAGAATTAGTGTGCAGCACATGACACCCGTAATATTTTTAAGTGACGGTTATATCGCCAATGGCGCCGAACCGTGGAAGTTCCCCACTTCAGCGGACCTTGCCGAAATTAAAGTGTCTTTCGCATCGCAAAATATCGCTTCGGATATGGATGTAAATGGTAAGTTTCAACCTTATAAAAGAGATGAAAAATTAGTTCGTCCATGGGCCATACCCGGTACGGCAGGCCTTGAACACAGGGTTGGTGGCCTGGAAAAACAGGATGTTACCGGCAATATCAGTTACGATTCGGATAATCACCAGCTTATGGTGAAAACAAGGCAAAAAAAGATAGACCTGATCGCCAATTATATACCCGAACAAAAATTGGATAGCGGGGCTGAGAAGGGAAAAGTACTGGTATTAGGTTGGGGAAGTACTTATGGCGCCATCAAAAGCGCCTGCAGGGAATTACAGGAGGAGGGCCAATCCGTTTCGCATGCCCACTTACGTTATATAAGGCCCTTTCCTAAAAACCTCGGTGATATTTTGAAAAATTTTGATCATGTACTGGTACCTGAAATCAACAACGGGCAATTGGTAAAGATCATCCGGGATGTTTACTTTGTAGATGCCAAACCATATAATAAAATAATGGGAATACCTATTACAAAAGGGGAACTGGTGGATGAGATAAAGAAAATGTTGTAATGGAATTTTTATAGTAAATGGAAAGGTTTTAGTGCAAGGCTGAAAGTTTTTTGAATACTACCACAAAGATCCCCAATGGTATTAAGTACAAGAGGGCGATGCAACGATGATCCACATAGCTTCTTAGCCCGGACAAAAAACATGGTTGTATAGAAGGGCGACCCCTCACAATACCGTGGGCAGGTGCAATAATGTTTAATCATGGATCTGAAGCCTGGACAAAAAAGATAAAAAGCATGCACTTTAAGCTGCGAAAGGCAAGGAACCCTGAACTTAGAACCGTGTAGGGCAGCCCAGTTGCCCCGAGCCGGAACGTCTAATTCTTTCCCTTCCGAATGTTATCCCTACCATAATGTTGAAAGTAAAATAAGCATCTTTGTCTTTGGGGTCGCCCCTGATGCCACCTTCTGTTTTTCTATAATTTCCGGTAGGGCCACCGGGATTGGTCCTGTCATTTCTACTAAGCTCAAGTGCATTTTGTAATTGTATCCCGCTAAAATATTTTTGAAACAAATTCGCATTGATGTACCGTGTACTTACATCGTCCAGGTAATCTGTTGATAAAATACGGTGTAAAAATTCAGCACGTAAATTAATGGAAGGGGAAAGTTCATATTTAATACCCAAACCTACGGGGATATTGATCCCGGTTAATTTGTAGGGTTTCCTGGCAGGGTATTCCGCAAAACCTTGCCCTTCTAAACTTAAAGGTTGAAGATCAACCCAATTGTTTCTTAATTTGGCCTGGGGATTAAAAGAAAAGAATCCAACACCCGCTGCGATATATGGAGATAATCTTGGCGGCTCGTCATCAATATTGAGGTCATCTTCAAAAAGGAAACTTCTTATAATGTATCGTACATGAAACTCCGCTATCAATGAAACTTCGGCTATTTTACTTCTAAAATTAAGATTGCGCTGATAACGGCCCTGGGCGGTTTCCTTAACCGCTTTTAAAATGCTATCATGTGCGCTTACTTGTCCAAAAGTGCCTTGCAACCTTAAACCTATCGCGTATTTATAAAGGGCGCTCAGGTAAATACTTCCATTCAAATTGCTGTTGCCTATATTTAAATCTTTTAAAAATGACTTCCCAAGACCTTTATTTCCGCCTAAGTCAGTAAGGCAATTCATTATACCAACCGATCCCCCCACCTCAAACAATAAAGGCGTATCATATTGACCATTACCGTAAAAATAAAATTGGGCGGAAGCCTTTTGTTCCAAAGTGTTCAACAGCGCTACAATTGCCAAAATAAGCCGTATTTTTTTCATGAAATATAAAGTCTTTTATTAATCATAATTAAATCGCCGGATTCTTTCAGAGGTGTAGCTGTTATTACAAAATAAACGAATAATCTCCATTTAAATTTCAAGTTTTCGATTCCTGCTGTAAAATTTGCAGGCATCTTTTATGCCGCATTCGCTGCATTTTGGGCTTCTTGCGGTACAAACATATCTGCCGTGAAGAATTAACCAATGGTGTGCTTTATAAATATACACCTTCGGTATATGACTGATTAATTGTTTTTCCGCCGCTAAAGGTGTTTTGGCATTGGTAGTTAACCCAATCCGGGCACTAACCCTGAAAACATGGGTGTCAACAGCCATGTTGGGTTGGTTATCAATAACTGAAGTAATTACATTGGCCGTTTTTCTTCCTACACCAGGTAGCTCTATGAGTTCATCAACCGTCATGGGAACTTTACCTGAATATTTTTGCATCAGGATACCCGCCATGCCTATCAGGTGCTTAGCCTTATTATTTGGGTATGAAATACTTTTAATAAGAGCGAAAACCTCCTCCAATTCAGCCTTACCAAGACTCTCCGGATCAGGATATTTTTTAAAAATGGCGGGAGTTGTAAGGTTTACGCGTTTATCCGTACACTGGGCGGAAAGTATTACCGCAACCAGTAGTTGATATGGGTCATTATACAGCAATTCGGTTTCCGCCTCAGGTGCGTGAGTTAGAAAATAATCAATAACAAATTGGTAACGTTGCTGTTTGGTCATAAAAAAAATCGCCCCGCTTTTTGCGGGACGAAAGTACATTAAATACCGAAAAAGGGTTTTAAACTTCTGTTGAAATTTCCGTTACCGGCCTCTTAGCATAATTTAAAATATTATCTACTGCAATTTTTCGCGGCGAAAGTGCCAGCTTTTCCAGGCCATTGACAGCCTCGGAAATCACTTCGTACTTTTCACGCAGAAGCCAATCGGTTTCTAATGCAGCCTTCAAAATGGCTGATTTTTCCTGGGAAGTTTCGTTGTACAGGTATTGTACCAGATCTTCCTGTGTAAAACTGTGCATAGGCAATTTTGGTTGCTTGTTTAAAAATATTATTCAAATCCTGACTTATAAACGACCTAATTAGTTGATTATTGTATAGATATGTGAATTATTTGTTAGCATCACTTGCCGAAAGGATAAACAAATCTTCATTATCCTTCTTCATCAAATACTTTTCCCTTGCATATTTTTCTATAGTTTGGGCATTTGTTTTCAACTGGCTAAGCTCCTGCCTGGTTTCTTTTATTGTTTCACTAAGATGCTGTTCGCTTTTTTGTAATTCTTTTAATTTTTCTCTTCTATTAATTTCAGAGATAAAGTCCTTTTCATTAAAGAAAAACATCCACACCAGAAAAAATACCCCTGCCAGCAAATATTTGTTTTTTAGGAAGGAAAACCTCCCCAAGCCCCTCCAAAGGAGGGGCTTGGCAGAAGCTATATCATTAAAATTTTTTTCCATTTTAGAAGTCTTTAAAACTTTCCCAATCAGGAAAGATTTACATGGGATGTCCAAATTTAATCTTTCCTTTTGGATAAATTGCGCTATCAGCCAGCATTTCTTCAATTCTGATCAACTGGTTATATTTTGCGATACGATCTGTCCTGCTAGCGGAACCTGTTTTTATTTGTCCGCAGTTTAAAGCAACTGCAAGATCGGCGATGGTGGTATCTTCCGTTTCGCCACTACGGTGGCTCATTATGGTGTTATAGCCATTTTGCTGGGCCATGCTTACCGCATTGATCGTTTCAGTAAGTGTACCGATCTGGTTTACTTTTACCAATAAAGCATTAGCGATATTTTCATTAATACCTCTTTCCAGGCGGGTTACATTGGTAACAAAAAGATCATCACCTACCAACTGGCATTTG
>JANOTW010000324.1:0-2189 GCA_031416575.1 Ferruginibacter sp. | reverse complement strand
TATTCCGGCAACTCATGAGAAGCGGCATCATGTCCTAATGCGATGCCCACTATACGGGCCTTTGGATGTTTTATAACGAATACTGACGGATAAATTTTATCAGACCCCGCCACACTATTATTGGCCAAAATTTCTATGCCTGGCCCTGCCGGATCCGGAAGATAATAATAACGTTCATCTTTTATTGTAAAGCGTTGCTGTACACCTTTTGTAACAGGATGATTGGTATTAACCACATCTACCTGAAAATCGCCATAGCGGTCATGCCCCCGGGACCCGCCGCTTACCAATTGAAGATTATATTCCGGCCAGTCTTTCCAATTATACCATAATGCAGGATGGCCCAGGATTAAACCCTTGCCGGCATTTGCAAATTTTAATATTCCCTGCCTGGTATTTGCATCTTTTATTGGCTGGTTATTGCTTAAATACAGCACATCCATTTTGGGCAAATAATAGCTTATTGAGTCGGTATTGCTGGTGTAGGTTACATTGGCCAATCCATCCCTGCTTAGTGTTTTAGAATCTTCTATATTAAACCAGCGGTTAAAATCATGCGAGGACCCTCCGCCGACAATTAAAACACGCAGGCCCTTATTTGCTGACGCCGCTGATTTAACCCCGGAACAGGCTTGTAATAAACTCATGTATAATACGGCGACCAGCAGGTATATACCCCATGAGCATTTTAAGAAATCAATGGATTTTATTTTCATAATAATAAATTCAAAAATTAATAATTAATAAAACATTTACGGGTGCATTGCAAATTGTAGAGACAAGGCATTGCCTTGTCTCTACGTGGTAATCCCGGGTTTGTAACCGGGCCGAAGGTATGCGGTATTTATTTTGAAATTTGTCTGGCATTGCAATTTAATTTCGATTATTTTTTGTTGCCATTTATTATTGATACGTAGAGACAAGGCATTGCCTTGTCTCTACCTCACCACCCTTAATATTCCATTCATGATGCGCCAATGGCCTGGAAAGGTACACACAAATGGGTAGTCGCCTGATTGTGCAGGCGCTGTAAACTGTAGCGTTACTTCTTCATCTACGTTCAATAACCTGGTGAAAAATAATACTTCAGGCATTTTGGGAATATATTGCTTTGATGCCGCTTTAGGGTCCAGGAGCATGGCATCGGCCGCAGCCCCTACTTTTTGCAGCATGCCTTTTTGAATGATCACCAGGTTGTGCTGCATATTATCAGGGTTAATAAAATTGATAATTACTTTTTGCCCGGCCTTTACCGTTAATAGTTGTTTATCATATTTCATCCTTTCTTCAACCACTCTTAAGGTTATGGTAACCGGTTTCAGCGAGCCTGGCGCAGGTGCGGTGGCTGTTGCCGGCCCTTTTACATCTTTTTTTGAAGCGGTGAAACCTCCCGGCTTTTTTAATTCCAGATTGGCATTTTGCAAATTCCCTTCCAGGCGAAAATTACCCGGATAATCGCCTAATTTATTTTCATTATCAACGTCCTGGCCTATACGTAAAGTGGAGACCAGCGCTTGCATAAACAAAGAAGGGGCTTTGCCTTTAGCAACCGCTTTGCCATTTACTTCCAGCCCCATTTCCCCCTTGTCAATTATATGGCCAACAAAAGAAAAACTATCGGGAACTGCCTGTGAAGAAGTGGCCAAATACATTTTACCATTTTGTTTTACGGCCATCGTTAACCTGCCATCCTGAATATACAGGCTGTACCCCCCTTCTTTTCCACCCTGGCCCATAATAAAGCCCTCCAATTTTTGCCGGCCTTTGGAAACCGTGCCTTTAATAATTATTTCTTTGCCGGATACATTAGGTGGAAAGGATAAGCTACCCCTTCTTGGCAGGTTGTAAACTTCCTTGCTCAATGCGGTTGATATCCTTTTATTCAAACTGCCCTGAGCAGTAACCGGAACCTTTGCTTTTAACATGGCTGCGTTGAAACCAGCCTGGTGGGTAATAGCAGCTCCAAATAACGCTTTCGATATCCATTCATCTTTTCCGTTTTCAGGGTTAAGTGTTGCTTCATAGATTAACTTACCCAACTCCGCCGATGATGGCAAAGCAGCCATCGCCAGTATAACATTCATCCGGGTGTTGAGATTAGGATCGTTAATCAAATTACTTTTTTGAAGAATGCCTGTAGTTTGATTGTTCTTAGGCAATACCGCTACAGCCGCTTTTCTTATACCTGG
>JANOTW010000323.1:0-7659 GCA_031416575.1 Ferruginibacter sp. | reverse complement strand
ACAAGGGAAAAGATCTTACAGTCGGTATGGGGTTACAATGTGTATCCAACTACCCGTACCATTGATAATTTTATTTTGAGCTTTCGTAAATATTTTGAAGATGACAGCCGTAATCCCCGATACTTTCATTCGGTGAGGGGTATAGGATATAAATTTACGGAGTTGTAGTATTCAACGCATGTGCAATGGCATTCGCATTGTTGTACATGTCCTGCATTTTATCTTCTGCTGCCAAAGGGGTATATAACTGCCATTCAATATCATCCAGCAATTGCTGAATTTGCAGGCTGGTATATACCGCTACCCCTTTCTTATCCGCTTCCTCCGCTATTCTTTTTTTATTGATCGTAGCCAATGGAACCTGCAGCTTATCCGATAGAAATTTCCTTAACTCCTTATTCAGCGCTTCATAAAATCCATGGGTATCCTGCCGTACCAGTTTTTCTTCGGTTAAGGTAAACGGGTTTACTGGTATTTCGGTCACTGCATTTACAGCTCCGGAGCTGGTATCAGGTTTAATTTTTTTATTAGTAGCGGGCGCATGTTTTTTATTTTCCTTCTGTAACCAGATAAACAATCCCGTGAGTATTAGTATCGCAACCGGAATCACTATTAACCAACGATTGGTGAACAGGGTATCAAAAAACTGTTCTTTGCCCGATTTAACAGTATGCTCATTTATTATCCCCGGCCTTTTGCCAATACCCTTTGTAACCGCAATGAACATAGGCTTTGTGCTTACTGTTTTATACCTGCCTTCCTTTACATCAAAAAAACTAAAAACAATTGCCGGAATTCTGTAATTACCATTTTTGGCTACAGTAAAAGGATATTGAAAAACTTTCGTGCCACTAACCGGTACAGCCCGTTTGTCTAATTGCTCCTTTGTGTGGGGTTCATAAGGTTCTATCCCGTAAGGCCATTCAATATCCGGGGCAATCACCATTGTCATATTACCTTTACCCGAAATAGCGATCTTTAAATTTCCGGCATCATCCGTTGTAAAATTATTTTTTTCCAGCCCGGCTTCTATTGTAAAATTTCCAACAGCGCCTTTAAAAAAGGGCGGCTTATCCTTTTCAGGTAATGGCTTAACCGTAATGAATGCCTGCTTGCTTTGCAGGGTTACTTTTTCATCGTGCATGCCCTCTGCCGGTATGGAAGTTTGGGTAAAATCCCGGAAAATATCGCCCATTTCATATAGGTGCCTGTTAACATATTCTTCTCTTATAAAATGTATATTGTTTTCCACTTCAGCGCTTTCCAATTCCGCGGCGCCAGCCTGTAAAGGATACAATTGCGATTTGCGAAGTATATAAACATTGTACTCCCGCCCGTTTAATTTTTCGATGGAATAATAAGTATTGCCCGGCGGCAACAGGTCAATTACGGAAAAGCCATTAAAGGACGGGTTTTTAGTAATACTGCTTTCTGATTTTAATCTTGTAAACAATTTATAGGAAACTACCACCGGCTCACCAACATAGCAGGAAGGTTTGCTTACATCCACCTTTATAAAAATATTTTTATTGATTTTTTCGGCTATGTTCTCACCTTTCTTTATTATAAAATCATTGAAGGATGATTGTACAACGGGTTCAGGAAAAGGGGATACACCTCCAAAACCGGGGCCGGCGTTGTATTGGTTATTACCTGAACGGTTTTTGGTTACCACCAGGGTTAAATGGTTACTCCTTAAAGTTTTACCATCCGCTTTTGCGATGGCGGCGGCAATGGTAAATTTGCCGGTTGATTTTGGCTTTAAAAGGTAGGTGATGCCGATGTATTGCCTCGTTACGCCATTGTTACTTTCCATACCACTCTCCTGGTTGGGGCCGCTTACAATAATAAAATCTTTTAAAGAAGGTGGAGTGATCTGATCAACCTGCCGGGCATTATCTATCATCAGCCTCAGTTCGGCGGTTTCGTTTTTACCAATGGAACCGGGAGATATCTTTGCGGTAAAAGATACTTGTGCAAATGATACACATTGGCACATCCCTATCAATAATAAATTAATAAGAAGAGATATTTTTTTTGATAGCAATACCATAATGCGGATGTAAAAATAAATCATAGTAATGCGGCAATAAAATAAATGACTGTTAATAATTAGTGTTTTGGGTTTACGGGTATATGGATTATGGTTAATGGCTAATAGCGCAAAGTTCAAAGTTCATAATTCACCAAAATCACCATTCACTATTTACCATCACCATGAACTGCCTCATACATAAGGGTTCCAGGAACCCCCCTTTGGGGGGCAGGGGGCTTTTCAGGGCAGATCCCCTAACAACGGCCGCATTACAATATCCTCAACAACTGCCTGTGGGGACAGTTTAGCAGAAGCGACAATCATATCAGCAATATCGCTGGCTTCCATAATACGCTTTGAAGAATTATCAAAATCTCCCCAGGAACCACTCATGACCGCACCCGTAGAAACCGCCGTAACTTTTATGCGGTGGGGTTTTAACTCTTCCCTAAGGTTTTTGCTGAATCCCAGTAAAGCATATTTGCTGATGCTGTAACTTCCTCCATTTTTATACGCATTCAGTGAAGCAATGGAGCAAATGTTAAAAATATGCCCCTGCCTTGCTTCTATCATCTCAGCCACCAGGTACCTGGTAAGATGATAGGCGCTATACAAATTTGTAGCTATCAGGTTCTCCAGCAGGCCGTCTGCTTCATTATAAATACTACCGGGTGTAAATAAGCCGGCATTGTTCACCAGTATATCCACCCTGCCGCCACCAGAAAGCTTTGCTTCTTTTTGCGCCCACCCGCCAAAAGCCAGCACATCCTGTTTTTTTGAAACATCACAGGGTTTTGCTTTAACAGTTGCCGCAGGGTACCTCGTTTGTAATTCGGCGACTGTATTATAAAGGGCCACTTCATTTCTTGCACATAAAAACAGGTTGGCGCCCTCTGCCGCAAAGGCGGCTGCAATGGCCTTGCCAATTCCTTTTGAAGCTCCCGTGATTATTACATTCATATTCAAAAATTGAGTTGATTTTTTATTCGGCGGACGTTCCTATCCCTTCCAGAAATAATCTGGATGTTCCAAAAGGGGGACAACTGGATGTTCCAAAAGGGGAACAATAGGGTTGTAATATATGGCTTTGTTAGTTATTTGATAAGTTTCAATAATTCCGGCATTGCGAATTGGGATTGTATCCATTAACTGTTTTGGGTTTAATAAAATATCTAACACTACTTTTGCGTTTGTATTATTCAATAAATATAGCCGGGCATTTTTATGAAATATAAACACCTCTTTTTCGATTTAGACCATACCCTGTGGGATTTTGATGCCAACGCAAAAATAACGCTTACGGAAATTTATTCTTTTTTTAATTTGGAAACATTGGGAGTAATGCCTTTTGAAGCGTTTTACAGGAAGTACTTACACCACAACGAAATTTTATGGAACCGCTATCACAAGGGATATATTAACGGTGAAGAGCTGAAATGGAAGCGAATGTGGCGCACTTTACTCGAGTTTAAAATTGGTGATGAAAGACTTGCAAGAGATATGAGTAAAAAATTTTTAGAAATACTGCCTGTCAAGAAACTGTTATTTCCGCATACCATCGAAGTACTGGATTATTTATCCGGGAAAAATTACCAGTTGCACCTGATCACCAATGGATTTGAAAAGGTTCAGTGGAGCAAATTGGAAAATAGCGGCATAGATGGTTATTTCAGGAACGTGATTACATCGGAAGCAAGCAACAGCCTGAAGCCAAGAAAAGAAATTTTTGATTTCGCCATGCAAAAGGCCGGCGCCACTTTAGCGGATTGTATTATGCTGGGCGATAATTTAGATGCTGATATACAAGGCGCCATAAATGCCGGCATGGATTCTGTTTTTGTGAATCATATTAATGCCACCACTGCATTAAAGCCAACCTATACCGTCAATCATTTGAAAGAATTGGAAGATATTTTTTAAAATTTCAGGATTGCTTTTAAGATATTGTTTATTTTCTTTTTAGTAATGGGCCTCCCTAACCGCAAACTAATTTTTCAGTAACAATAACCTGCAAGAGGGAAGTTATACAGGAGGAAAAACAAGCCCTCCTATACAATCATATTTTTTTGTTGTCCGGGCAGAAGTATTTCATGGCATCATCGTTGTGTCACTCACTTGTACCGCATACCATTGTGGATCTTTAATTACGTTGTATGAAACAATTCCAAAATTAAATCCCATCAATTTTTTCAGCCATAGCAAATAACCCCTGCCTGCTACTCTTTATATTTTATACGAGATACTTAATACCTTTTCATCCGCTTGTGCCACATACCATTGTGGATCCTTCATTATGTTGTAATTAGCGGTACATCAGCCGCGGCTTATTTGGCCACTCTTACACTATTCTTTCATTATTAAACATTGCACAAATTTAAGGGTGCATCCAAATTGCCGCTACAGTTATCAGGAACGTGGCCGGTGTCCCACCGGCCACGGCGGGCTTCCCTTGGCCGGTGTCCCACCAGCCAGCCACAATTTGGGATGCACCCAAATTTAAAGCGCCTGCATTAACAAGAAACTCTATTTTCCAGAATCAGGTCACGCTTTCAGCATTTATTGAAAAATACACCCAAATCGTACTATCTTAGAAGTTGTTTGCATTCAATTTTAAAAAATTCGTTACACTTGACATGGGTCAAAATAGTGACTTTATGTTTTGCTTACTTTCGAAATAAAGCACAGGCCTCATTTCTAACAGCAACATAATGAAAGATACTCAATGGTATGTCTTTGAACCGGGGCCCGATTAAAATGCGGGATAGACTGTGGCAACCCTGCATGACTGCGTCAAGCAGACAGGGATGCTGCCATGAAAAACAAAAGATGGCCAACGAATAAATCATATTTAAACAGCTTCATAGAAAAAATTTATTATGAAAAGCGCCTTAATAATATCACTTTTATTACTCACCACTTTTATCAATTATGCCCAGGAGGCAGAACGGCCTAAATTAGTGGTAGGTATAGTAGTGGATCAAATGCGTTGGGATTTTCTTTACCGGTATATTGATCGTTATGCTGCTAACGGTGGTTTTAAACGTATGATGAATAAAGGGTTTAATTGTGATAATACGATCATAAACCATGTGCCCACTTATACCGCCTGCGGGCATGCCGGCATTTATACGGGATCTGTTCCTTCCATACATGGCATTACCGGCAATGATTGGTTTGATAATGAAACGCAGGAATATGTTTATTGCACTGCGGATACCGCTGTTAAAACTGTGGGAAGTATAACCACTGCGGCCGGGCAAATGAGCCCCAAAAATATGCTCACCTCCACTATCTGTGATGAATTGAAACTGGCAACCAATTTTAAAAGCAAAACAATTGGTATCGCATTGAAAGACCGTGGAGGAATTTTATCTGCAGGCCACAGTGCAAATGCAGCCTGGTGGTATGATAGTAAAACAGGCCAATGGATCACTTCCGGTTTCTACATGAAAGACCTCCCCCAATGGGTAAATGATTTCAACAAACAGCAATTGGTTGATAAATATTATATGCAGGGATGGAAAACACTTTACCCGATCGCTTCTTATGTTCAAAGTACAACGGATGAAAATAATTTTGAAATAAAACCTTTTGGTAAAGGGTTTCCTTATGATTTGTCTGCTTTGGCAGGCAAAAATTACAACGCTATACTTGCTACTCCATTTGGTAATACACTAACAAATGAATTTGCTAAAGCCAGTATTGAAAATGAAAAATTAGGAGCTGATTCCATTACGGATTTTCTTGCCATCAGTTATTCTTCAACCGATTATATTGGTCATTCTTTTGGCCCTAATTCCATTGAAATTGAAGATACCTATTTACGCCTGGATGCGGAGTTGGGTGAAATGCTGGATTTCCTTGATAATAAAATAGGTAAAGATCAATACCTGGTCTTTTTATCCGCCGATCATGGTGCGGCGCATGTTCCCGCTTTTATGAAAGAAAATAAAATACCGGCAGGTAACCTGGATGTGAAGGCTTTGGTGGATGCAATGAATGAAGGATCGAAAGAAAAATTCAAGGTGGGCAACCTGGTAATTGATATGATCAATCACCAGGTTGTTTTAAATACACGATTAATAGAATCTGATTCAAAACTGAACCTGAGAGCCATTAAACAATGGATAATTCAATACCTGCTAAAACACGAAGCCGTGCAAAATGCATTCGCATTAGACGACTTGAAAAACACAACACTAAATGATACCCAAAAGAAGATGATCGCAAATGGGTATTATCCTAAACGATGCGGACAAATCCATGTAATATTAAAACCGCAATGGTTAGAAGGATTTGAAAAGGGCGGAACTACACATGGCCTATGGAACCCGTATGACACCCACATCCCCTTGCTCTGGTATGGCTGGAAAATAAAGCACGGGCTCACTCACCGGGAAGTATATATGACGGATATCGCCCCCACCATTGCCGCTTTGCTTAAAATTCAAGCTCCAAATGGATCAGTGGGATCTGTAATAACGGAGGTGCTCAGGTAATTATCAAAACTTGTTTCGGTACTTCATAAAATATTTGTACTTTTCATTCACCTCTGATAACCACTTACACTTTAAATTAAATTAAGATGAAAAGCTTTAAGTGGCTGATCCCTATTTTCTTTTTGCTCGTTTCATGTTTTATTGAAGCGCAAACAAAAGAAATCAAAGGGAAGGATTTTTTTTCCGATGAACGACAGCTTGAGGTAATACTGACAACTGACATCAAAAACCTGTTATCAGAAAAGAGGACCCTGAAAGCTGTTGATGCAATTATATCCTGCAAATTCCCCGATAGCAGCATAATAGAAGAAAATATCAAACTGAAACAACGGGGACATTTTAGAAAGGATAACTGTTACCTGTCATCGCTGATGTTGCAGTTTAATAGTAATAAAGCCAATAAACTTGCGCCATTAAAAAGCTTGAAGTTGGTAGGCGGCTGTGGAAAAAGCAGCGATGATGAGCAATACCTGCTTAAAGAATATCTGGTTTATAAAATTTACAACCTGTTAACCGGCTATAGTTTCAGGGTAAGATTATTGCAGGTAGCATACACTGATACAAAAGGAAAAATAAAACCCTATTCGCAATACGCCTTTTTATTGGAAGATTTTGATGATGTGGCTAAAAGAAATAAAAGCCAGGAAAAAAAATTAATAAAATTCAGCCCGGCGGGTACCAATAGTTATCAAACGGCTTTGCTTTCCATTTTTCAATATATGATAGGAAATACAGACTGGTCAATAACGTATTATCACAATATCAGGCTAATGGTACCCAAAATAGATACATTCTCCTTACCCTTGCCGGTAGCTTATGATTTTGATATAACCGGATTGGTGAACCCCTATTATGCAACCACCCAGGAAGGCCTTGGCATTGAAAATGTAACCCAGCGGTTATATCGTGGTTTTGCGACAACCATGGAAGTAACCCAGGCGGTTGTTGATCTGATGCTTCAAAAAGAAAAAGAAATATTCTCATTAATAGACGGCTTTAGTTTACTGAGCCAGCGCAACAAAAAAGAAATGGTTAATTTTCTTGACGGGTTTTTTAAAACCATAAAAAATAAAGCCGAAGTAAAAAGTATTTTTATAACAAACGCAAGGCGTGATTAAGAGGCTG
>JANOTW010000322.1:0-6515 GCA_031416575.1 Ferruginibacter sp. | reverse complement strand
TTCCAGCGAAGCGCTTACAAACTTTTTATTTAAAAATGAAGTAACCATATTGCAGGGAACACCAGGTTTTTTACAACATCTTTTGTCCGGCTTAAAAACTGAGGGTAAAAGGGAATTGGGGAAAAATTTAATTCAATTATGCATAGGAGGGGAATCTTTATCCTCTGCATTGGTTAAAGAAGTAAATGAAATATTGCCGCATGTTAAACTGAACAATCACTATGGCCCCACAGAATCTACAATAGATGCGATAGTATATGAAGGAGTAAAGGAACTGGACAAAAACATTATTGGTAAACCAATAGCTAATACACGAATTTATATAACAGATGATTATGAAAAGCTGGTACCAAAAGGGGTAGTGGGAGAGATTTGTATAGGAGGGGAGGTATTGGCACGGGGTTATTTAAACGATGATGGGTTAACAGGCAAAAAATTTATTTCAAGTCCATTCAATCCCGGTGAAAGGTTGTATAAAACAGGTGACCAGGGAAGGTGGACAGAGGATGGAAATATAGAATTTATCGGAAGAAAGGATGACCAGGTGAAAATACGGGGCAATAGAATAGAGTTAGGAGAAATTGAGGCCATTCTGAATGAACATAAAGATATTGAACAGGCAGTTGTAATGGTAAGCGAAATCAGGGAAGAGAAAATTTTGCAGGCCTACCTGGTACCAAAAATTCATGATATAATTATTAAAGATGTAAGGGATTATCTGGCTAACAGGATACCTTCTTATATGATCCCTAATAATTTTTACATTTTAAATAAAATCCCTTTAACACCCAGCGGTAAGATTGATAAAAAATCCCTGGACTTTTCGGACAAATCCGGTATTTCAGATAATCAGTATATAGCGCCACGCAATAATGTGGAAGAGCGGTTAGCTGCTATCTGGCAGCAGTTACTTGGGGTAAAAAGAATAGGGGTACATGATAACTTCTTTGAGCTGGGCGGGCACTCATTACTGGCGATGCGGCTGGTATCAGCAATCCGAAAAGAACTGGAAGTGGAAATGGCGATAAAAAGCCTGTTTATTCATTCCACGATTGCCTCATTGGCCACACATCTTAATGGGCAGGGCGGGGTATTGTTGTTGCCCCGGATTGAAGCACAGCCACGCCCTGATCTTATACCATTATCCTTTAGCCAGGAGCGATTATGGTTTATTGACCAGTTGGAAGGTAGTGTGCAATATCACATGCCTGCTGTAATGAAATTGAAAGGTAACCTCGACAAGAACGCCTTGGCTTATGCGTTACGGAATATAGTCAACCGGCATGAAGTGCTGCGGACTGTAATCCTGGATCAGGAAGGTGTGCCTTATCAGCAGGTCATGCTTATTGATGGGTTACAGTTATCCGTTATTGATGGTTCAGTATATAAAGATTCCCCCGATAGTTTACAAAAAAACATACAACAATTAATCAACGCTCCTTTTGATCTGTCAAAAGATCACATGCTGCGTGCTGCCTTAATTTCGATAAATGAAGAAGAGCATGTGCTTGTCGTAACGATGCACCATATTGCTTCGGATGGCTGGTCAATTTCAATTATTATAAAAGAGGTTGTTGAATTATATAATTCTTACAAAGAAGCCCGGCCGGTAGAATTAGCGCCATTAGCCATACAGTATGCGGACTATGCCATATGGCAAAGAAATTACTTAAAGGGCGAGCTATTGGACAATAAGATAGATTATTGGAAAGAAAAACTTCAGGACGTAGCTCCGCTACAGTTGCCATTGGATTTTGACCGGTCTTTCGTGCAAAGTACAAGAGGGGCACATACCAGCTTCAGAATTGATAAAGAATTATCATCAGCATTACAGTTGCTAAGCCAACAAGAGGGCGCTACAATGTTTATGACTTTACTGGCAACCTTTAAGATATTATTGCACCGCTATAGTGGCCAGGAGGATATTTGTGTAGGTACGCCTATGGCGGGCCGTCAGCAAACTGAAGTGGAAGACCTGATAGGTTTTTTTGTGAATACAATTGCCCTGCGTACCGAAGTGAATAGTGATGCTTCCTTTACCAGCTTGTTGCAGCAGGTAAGAACCACTACGCTGGAGGCATACGATCATCAGGAAGTGCCTTTTGAAAAAGTGGTGGAAACAGTGGTTAAAAAAAGGGAAATGAGCAGAAGCCCGTTGTTCCAGGTAATGTTTATTTTGCAAAATACACCGGAGGTTGGGAACCTTCATTTAAACGAAGTAGAATTATCCCCGGGGGCAATCCAAAATGATACCACTAAATTTGAATTGATCTTTAGCATTTCCGAATCCACTAATGGCATGAATTGCGCAGTGGAATATTGCTCCGAATTATTTTGTGCACAAACGATTGAAAAAATGATCGTTCATTTTAAAGCCTTGCTTGATGCAGTTATTAAAACCCCCCACCAAAAAGTTGGTAGGTTGCCGATGCTTACTGCGGCGGAGGAACAACAGTTGCTGTTTGCATTTAACGATACGACTGTGGCTTATCCAAGTGAGAAGGGTATCATTGATCTGTTTGAAGAGCAGGTGGCAAAAAACCCGGGTTCGAAAGCAGTTGTTTTTGAAGGCGTTCAACTTAGCTATAAAGATCTGAATGAGCGATCCAACCAATTGGCGAATCATTTAAGGGGCATGGGGGTGAAGGAAGATACAATGGTACCCATTTGCATGGAGAGGAGTATTGAAATGGTGATTGGCGTGGTTGCGATTTTAAAAGCAGGCGCTGCTTATGTACCTATTGACCCTGAGTATCCGCTGGATAGGATCAACTACATGATCAATGATATAAATGCACGGTTGATTATTACCAGTAAAGCAAGCAGGATAAATATTCAAACTACGGAGAACCTTTCCATTATTGAAATTGACGGCGATTGGAAGAAGATTGAAAAGCAATCCAAATATAATCCAATAAGCGTTTACCAGCCCCATCACCTGGCATACCTTATTTATACTTCCGGTTCCACCGGGCGCCCCAAGGGCGTTAAAATGCCGGGCGGGGCATTGGTGAATTTATTAAGCTGGCAGGAAAAACAATTTACTAATAAACAAAGGCGCATACTCCAGTTTGCAAGCTTGAATTTCGATGTAAGTTTCCAGGAAATATTCTCTACGCTTTGCTTTGGCAGCACTTTGTACCTTATCCGCGAAGAGCGTAGAAAAGATGTAGCCGAGTTGATAAAGGATATTGTAAATTATGGGATTACCCACTTGTTCGTGCCTTACATTGTTTTAAAAAATATTGCGGATAACATTGATTCAACTTCATATAATTCCTTGCATTTAGAAGAAGTGATTGTGGCTGGTGAACAATTAAAACTTACAGATGAAATCCAGTTGCTCTTAAAGAAGAGCATCGGTAGTATCATCAACCAGTATGGCCCTACGGAGGCGCATGTAGTCAGCAGTTACAAAATAGGCGGTAATGGAATTCTTCCACCACTTCCCCCCATTGGAAAACCTATAGATAACACACGCTTATATATCCTTGGAAAATGTAAAGAACTTGTCCCAATAGGTGTTGCAGGGGAATTGTATATTGGTGGGGTGCAGGTGGCAGAAGGATATTTAAACCAACCTCAGCAAACGACGGAGAAATTCATAAAAGATTTTTTCAGCGAAAACAATGAAGAAAGGTTGTATAAAACAGGCGACATGGCCCGTTGGTTGCCGGATGGAAACATACAATATATCGGAAGGATGGACGATCAGGTGAAGATAAGGGGCTTTAGGATAGATTTGGGTGAAATAGAAAGTGTATTGCAGCAGAGTGGCATGGTGAACAGCGCCGTAGTGTTACCAAAAGAAGATAAAACAGGCGATAAGATATTGGTGGGTTATGTAGTGATAAACGAAGGTTTTGATAAAGAAGCAATACTGTTATATCTTAAAACGAAACTTCCCTCTTACATGATACCCGGGTTATGGGTATTACTGGAAACCTTGCCTGTAACTAACAATGGCAAGGTGGATAAAAAGTCCTTACCTGAGCCAGATGCGAAAGAATTATTAAACAATCCGTATGTAGCACCCCAAAATGAACTGGAAACGAAACTAGCCACGATCTGGCAGGATATTCTTCATATAGAAAGAGTAGGTATCACAGATAATTTTTTTGAGTTGGGTGGGCATTCGCTATTGGTAATGAGGTTAGTATCGGCTATCCGGCAAAAACTGGAATTAAAACTTGCAATCAACGATATATTTATTTATCCAACAATCAAAGGGTTTACCCGAAATCTTGTAGAGAAATTTAAAAACCCTTCTTTGCCTGAGTTAAATAATAAATACCTCGTTCCATTAAAAATTATTGGTAATAAAATCCCCCTTTATATAGTAGCGGGAGGGGGGGGCACCTCCCTTAGATTTAAGAAATTTGCGGAAATGATGGACCAGGATCAACCAGTTTATGCATTACAACCTCCAATAGACTTATCTGATATAAGGGAATTCCCGGATACGATTGAAAAGATCGCAGCTAAATTCATAGAGGAGATAATGACAATAAATCCTGATGGGCCTTATGCATTATCGGGCCATTGCCTTGGTGGTATAATCGCATTTGAAATGGCCCGGCAATTGGAGGCGAATGGTAAAAAAGTGGGTAAATTAATAATGTTTGATACTATAATCAACAGGATTGTAAAATACGACCCTCCATCATTCGGAAATTTATACCATATTGGCAATAGAATAAAAAATTATATCGGTAAAGTTGTGATCAAGTTTGATTTTGAAACTTTTTTATTAAGAAAGCATACGAGGCAGGCCATAAAATACAAAGTCAATTCCTTGAACCGGCTTTATCGGAAAATGCGGAAAAAGAATACCCTCCCCCAGGAGTTGCAATATGTTGGATTAGAAATTTTTGATGAATCGTCAAACGTGTATGTTACTGCGGGCAATAATTATATAATGAAGCCTTACCAGGGAGAAATAATATTGTTTTACGCAAAAGAGCATTATTACTTCATGGATATAAGCATGAATGTTACGTACAGGAAATTATATTTGAATGAAGACACGAAAAACCTTTGGAAGCAGTATGCGGGGAGTGTAAAAATTCTTGATGTTAAAGGAGAACACTCTACGATTTTCGACCCGGTGCATGGTGATGAATTTGCCAGGTTATTACAACAACATTTGGATAAGGTAGCTAAGGAGTAAGTAAGGATTGGCTTATAAAGCTTTCCTAAAATGGATCGAATTAAGGAAGAAGCCTTATTGAGATATTATTTCAGGGGTATCAAATTTACAAAACAGTATTTAT
The DNA here is from genome assembly GCA_031416575.1 of Ferruginibacter sp. Taxonomy (GTDB): domain Bacteria; phylum Bacteroidota; class Bacteroidia; order Chitinophagales; family Chitinophagaceae; genus Ferruginibacter. The sequence goes on along the minus strand of JANOTW010000322.1, from coordinate 1,242 downwards.
AATATTCATTGTAAATACTACATATCAATTAAACAAAAAAAATAATTATATCATGCCCCATTCATAGTGCATGTAATTAAAATTTAACTATTTTTTTTTTTCAATATACCCTCTTAAATTTCAATATACCCTCTTAAATATGAATACTAATCAAATGTCCCTTCAGCCCAGCGTAGTATCAGAATTCCGGGTTCTTCCTCATAAATGAAAGGGTTATTCGCAAATTGAAAGCGCTGCCATATATTCAAAAGTACAAGAGGGCGATGCAACGATGCTTGTTCATAGCTCAATTGCCAGGACAAAAAAAATAGTAAAATCCCGGTCTGTGCCAAACTCTTCGGTATTATTTGGCATTATTCAGGGAAAACATGGATTTCAGTTTGCGACAATTTAGGGAAAAGAATTATTATATGAAAAACAGAATCCATTTGCGTAAATTTAATAGTCATTGAAATATGAGAAGAATAATATTAATGAATCATTAGTGAAACTTAAATGAAAAAAACATTTCTGCCTTTACATCCTGATAAGCGTGAGATTTACGCCGGGCAACTTGCAGTTCAAAGTAAAGGGTCACTATTGCCGGCTATGGAAGTACAGCCAAAGCCTCAATATATTCCCTTATCCTTCAGCCAGCAGCGTTTATGGTTTATCCATCGCTTTGAGGGTAGTGCCCGGTTTCAATCCATCCGGCGGATGATGGCCCACTTTAAGGAATTACTTAGTTCAGTTGTAAAAATACCGGAGCAACCGATCGGGTGCTTGCCGATGCTAAGCCATCAGGAAGTGCGGCAATTGCTGGTGGGGTTCAATGCTACCTGCGTAGCATACCCGCAGGACAAAACGATCATCAGTTTGTTTGAAGAACAGGTAATAAAAACACCGGACAACATAGCGGTAGTATTTGAAGATGAGGAACTAAGTTATAATGATTTGAATGAGCGTTCCAACCAGTTGGCCCATTACTTAAGAAGCAAAGGTGTAAAGGATGGTACTTTGGTACCGGTATGCATAGAGCGGGGTATAGGTATGCTAACCGGGATATTGGGTATATTAAAATCAGGAGCGGCTTATGTACCCATTGACCCGGAATATCCCCCTGAAAGGATCCGCTACCTGCTGGAGGATACCCGCTCATCAATAATATTAAGTAATAATAAAAATGCTTCAGCCTTAGCCAAAGGGACGGCATCTTTAATAATTACAATGGATGGGGACCAGCCGATGATCAATCTTCAGCCA
>JANOTW010000321.1:0-3607 GCA_031416575.1 Ferruginibacter sp. | reverse complement strand
CTTAAAAAAAAGGGCATTAATGAATTGTTAACTGCTATTCTTAACCTGTTACCAGAAGGCCCGGCTTTTTATGAAGGAGATGACATTAGTGATTTGCCCACCAAATTTTTTGTTGGTGAGCTGATAAGAGAGAAAATATTTTTATTGTATGGTGAGGAGATACCCTATCATGCAACAGTATTGGTGCAGGAATTTAAAGAAAAAACAACGTTGATAAAAATTGGCGCCGATATCATCGTGCAGCGGGAAACACAAAAAGGTATTATTTTAGGTGAAGGTGGAAAAATGATAAAACAATTAGGCACCCTTGCAAGAAAGGATATTGAGGAATTTTTAGGCAGTAAGGTTTTTTTGGAATTGTTCGTAAAAGTGAGGCCTAAATGGAGAGACAATGAAATGCAGTTAAAAGAATACGGGTATTAATGGATAATGAAATAATGGATAATTGAAAATGTTATAATGGATAATTTTTTCCAGGCAAAAGACTCCTGCTGATTTAGACTATTATCAATTAATTAATTATCAATTATCAATTATCAATTAAATAATTATCAATTAAATAATTACCAATTAAAAAATTATCAATAAAAAAAGAAATGAGTTTTACAGTAGCAATAGTAGGCAGGCCGAATGTAGGCAAAAGTACTTTCTTCAACAGGATGTTGGAGCAAAGGAAAGCCATAGTGGATGATGTGAGCGGAGTTACCCGTGACCGGCAGTATGGGGTGGCGGAATGGAATGGTAAATCTTTTAACGTGGTTGATACCGGTGGTTTTGTGCCAAAGAGTGAAGATATTTTTGAAAGGGAGATCCGCAAACAGGTGTTGATAGCCCTGGAAGAAGCAGATGCGATTGTTTTTATGGTAGATGTGGCAACAGGCATTACAGACCTGGACGAATCAATGACCCAGCTTTTGCGCAAAACATCCAAACCGGTTTTTTTGGTGGTAAACAAAGTAGATAACCACGACAGGTTGCTGGAAGCATCTGAATTTTATAGTCTTGGTTTTGATAAAATACATTTTCTATCCTCTATTAGTGGCACAGGTACCGGCGATTTGCTGGATGATATTACATCATTAATTATTGAGAAGACGGAAGATGTAGAAGAAAAACAGTTACCAAAGTTTGCCATCATTGGCCAGCCCAATGTTGGAAAATCTTCCCTGCTCAATGCGTTAACCGGGCAGGAGCGTACCATCGTAAGTGACATCGCCGGTACCACCAGGGATACTATACACACCCATTACAATCTTTTCAATAAGGAATTTGTGCTGATAGACACAGCCGGTATCAGGCGCAAGGCAAAAGTGAATGAAGACCTTGAATTTTACTCAGTAATCAGGGCCATAAAAGCAGTGGATGAAGCGGATGTATGTATGTTGTTATTAGATGCGGAAAAAGGTATTGCCGCACAGGATCTTTCTATTTTTGCCATGGCCGTAAAAAAGGGGAAGGGCATTGTAGTATTGGTAAACAAGTGGGATGTAATGCCAAAGGAAACGAACACCGCAAGAGATTATGAAGTGGAATTAAAAAAACGATTCGCTCCATTTACAGATCTTCCAATTATATTTATTTCCGCTACGGAAAAGACCAGGATATTTAAAGCAATGGAATTGGCGCTGGAAGTTTATGAAAACCGTAAGCAGAAAATCCCCACATCAAAGTTAAATGACATCATGCTAAAGGCCGTGGAAGCTTATCATCCGCCTGTGGTAAGAGGAAACCAGGTAAAAATAAAATATGTTACGCAATTGCCGGTTGTGGTACCTTCCTTCGCATTTTTCTGTAATTATCCGGATGATGTAAAAACCCCATATAAAAATTATCTTGAAAATCAGCTAAGACTGAAATTTAAACTTACAGGCGTTCCTGTCAGGGTGTTTTTTAGAAAAAAGTAAGTGGGTTTATTATGCTGTTGAGCAATACATAATCGTTTAATAAAACCGAAAAAAATATTGTTTTGTAAATTGAAAGACAATACTATTGTACCTGATTTTTAACCCAAAAAAAATAATAATGAAAAAATTATTTGCGATGCTGGCTTTTAAAGCTATTATGGTATCTTGTAATGATGTTGAAAATAAAGCCGCTGCTGAAGCTGATTCAGCAAGAGCTGAAGCTACAACAGATTCCCTTGCCGCTATTAAAGATTTAACTGATTCGATGAAAATGCCGATGGATAATACAGCGGTTAAAATGGATTCTACCATGAAAGTGATGCAAAAAGAAATAGATTCCATTAAAAAATAAGGCTACTTGTGTTAACCATTAAAGACTGAAATATTACCCCTGGTTATCAGGGGATTTTTTTTGACAATTTTGAATTTCAGTACTTCAGAACTTCTTGTCCAGACTCCTAAAACAAAAGGGCCCAACCCCTTAAAGTGGTTAAAACACTCAAATTGAAAGTACCCCCGCTTATTGCAATATTCAGGGATAACCAATTAAGGACAACTGACGTTTCTCAACAAATAACGTGGGTAAAGTTCCCCAATGGTATTAAGTACAAGAGGGCGATGCAACGATGCTTATTCAGGGTACTGATGCCTGGACAAAAAAAGATAAACAAGCATGCACTTTTAACGGGGAAAGATAAGGAGTTTTGTACTTACGATGTTGGGTTAAATTTTATCACACCATTTGAGGAAGCAACCCTGCCAGGCCATCAGGTCAGGTGAAGACTGTGAGACCAGGTGGTTGACTGGTTGGCCGGAAGGTAACGGATGGATTAGACTGCATTGCATCCAGATGTTTTTTTAACACCACAAAACTAATGATCAATAAAATCAGGATAATAATAATAGCAACATAGGTATAGGGTTGATCTTTTAACCTGCGTTTTTCTATTCGGCTTTTGTGTTTAGCTATTTGCTTATGCAGATCGTTATTTAATTGTTCCACATAAGCCTGCATATCTTTTTTGCTTTCAATTTTTTGCAAACCCTCTACAGCATCATTCATGAATTCATCGTCTGCCATGTTCTTTTCTATTTCATGACTGTGTGCTTTAGATAATTGATTACTGAGATAGTCCATCAACTGTTGGTTATCAATATCTTTATTGCTGTTGGATAATATGTTTTTAAGATTATTGTTCATTGTGTTGCAGGCGTTCCAACATTATTTTTAAATTTCGTTTTCCGTTTTGAATATGGCTTTTTACTTTTGATAAAGAATAACCTGTTTGTTCGGTAATATCCTGGTAACTCTTTTTTTCAAGATAAAATAAAGTTATGCATTGTAACTGTTCTTCATTGAGTAACTGCAATGCCCTTTCCATATTGGTTAGTGCCGCATCTTTTTCAAAGTACTTTTTTTTATCCTCTGTTTCGTCCGCCGTTGATAATAGCTGTTCATTAATTTCTACCGGCTGCTTTCCTTTGTCCCTCAGCTTCATCAGGCAATGATTTTTTGCTATCATGTAAAGCCAGCTCTTAAAATAATCAACTTTATATTTGTGCAATTCAGTAATCGCTTTTAAAAAAACCTGTTGTACACCATCCTTTGCTTCTTCTTCATTTTTAAGGTACTTCATACAAACACCTAACAACAGTAATGTATAACGTTGTAATAGTATTCCTAACCACTCATTATTTTTATC
>JANOTW010000320.1:0-6799 GCA_031416575.1 Ferruginibacter sp. | reverse complement strand
GGCCTGGTAAAGCCTTCCTGTCTATTTTCCCGTTATGGTTTAATGGCAAATGTTCCATCTCCACCAATATTGCAGGTACCATATATTCAGGAAGCTTATTTCTAAGGAAAGAAAGTATCGCCTCTTTATCATATTCATCATTGGGTACCACATAACCCACCAGTCGTTTGGTGCCTTCTTTATCCACCCTGGCCAATACAGCCGCATGCTTTACCGCCCCACATTCCTGTAGTACATTTTCTATTTCGCCCAGCTCTATACGGTAGCCACGGATCTTTACCTGTTCATCTTTTCTGCCCAGGTACTCAATATTTCCATCGGGTAACCAACGGCCTATGTCACCAGACTTATATATCATGTTTTCACTAAAGGGGTTCTTAACGAATTTCTCCGCTGTTAATTCCGGGCGGTTTAAATATCCCCTTGATAAACCGTCTCCGCCTAAACATATCTCCCCACTAACGCCTACCGGTACCAGTTGTTGATTTTCATCCAGTATGAAAGCGCTGCGGTTGCTTAACGGCCGGCCAATTGGTATAGGTTGACTGAACCCTGTTCCTGTTATGTTGTATGTCAGCGAGAAGGTGGTATTCTCAGTAGGGCCATACCCGTTTATTATTTGTATCAGGGGATAGGTTTGCCTTAACTTTCCAATATGTTGTTCTGATAATTTTTCGCCGCCCACCAAAACGGTTTCCAGCTTTTCAAAAAGGGTGATATCGGCTTCAACGAGCTGATTGAACCAGCCCGATGTAAACCACATCCGGTTGGCCCCGTTATTATTTATTGCTGCTTTTAATAGTTTATTATCCAGCAACCTGTTTTCTGTACATAACACTAACCGGCCACCATTCAAAAGCATTCCCCAGTATTCAAGCGTGGTTGCATCAAAGGAGGAAGAACCGGTGGATAATAAAATATCTTTGCTTGTTAATGAAACATAATTAACTCCTTTTACCAAACTTACCACATTGTTTTGTGTTACCATTACGCCCTTTGGCTTACCGGTAGAGCCGGAGGTGTAGATCACATAAGCAAGGTTACCGGGTTGACTATCCGCCCGCAAATTATCAACCGGCCCTTTACTGATCAACGGCCAGTCGCTGTCCATTTCCATGATGTCAAGATTGTCTTTAGACGGTAACTTCTTCCTGCTTTCCTTGCTGGTAATCACTATCCTTGCCGCAATATCTTCCAGCATGAAACCGATCCGCTCCCCCGGATACGCAGGATCAACAGGAACATAAGCCCCGCCTGCTTTTAAGATACCTAATATCCCCACCAACATCCCAACACTTCGTTCAATACAAACCGGCACCAAAGTTTCCTCTTTAATGCCTTTGCCCCGCAGGTAATACCCCAACTGGTTGCTATGCTCATTTAGTTCCCTATAAGTTAACTGTTGCTGTTCAAAAACCACTGCGATGCTATCGGGGGTTTTCGCAACCTGCTCTTCAAACAGATCCATCAATGTTTTGTCTTTTGGATAATCTGCTTTGGTATTATTGAAATCCTCCAGCAACCGGCGCTGCTCTGATGATGTTATCAAATTAATATTACTGATCCGGCTATCTCCCATTTCTATCAACTGCAGTAATACATTTTCAAAATGGCCCCTGATCCCACTTACATATACTTCTTCCAATAATAGTGTATTGTAACTAAATTGAATTTTGATTTGACCGGCACTGGTAATAACAATGCTTAATGGATAATTGGTTTGCTCCAGGATGCTTACATTTTCCACCTTCAAAGACCATTGCTGTGCGGAGATTATTTCACTTACAGGATAATTTTCAAATGCCAGCATTGTATCAAACAGATCGCCCTGCACACCCGACCAGCCTTGTATAACGTGTAGGGGTGTATGCTGAAATTGCCTTGAGCTGACCTGTTCGGCCTGGATGCCCTGCAACCATTCCACAATCCCCTGATCTTCCCTGATGGCCGAATGCAGCGGCAAGGTATTGATGTACATTCCAACCCGTTGCTCTACGCCAGGAAGATCATCAGGCCGGCCGGATACAATAATACCATAAACTATATTTTTATCGCCGGTATAACGATGTAACAGGTAGGCCCATACGCCCTGCATGATTGTATTAATGGTAATGCGGTGCCGCTGTGCAAAGCCTTGTATTTTTATGGTTGTTTCCGCATTCAACAGAAGAAACAATGAAGCATAAGCTCCTATCCCTTTGTTGCGTTCCGTAGTAGTTCCAATAAAAGGGAGGAGCGTATTTCGTTCAATGCCCTTCATGTAATTACGCCAATATGATTCTTCACTCAATTTATCAATCCGGTCAATATACCGTATATAATCTTCAAACCGATCTTCATCCTTAACCATTAATGTCTTACCACTTTTCAACAATTCGTAGGTACTTAAAAATTCCGCCATCAGAATTGGCAATGACCAGCCATCAAACAAAATATGATGTGATGTCCAGATCATCCGGTAACGGTCTTCGCTCAACCTGATTAATCCAAGGCGCATTAGCGGCGCCACTTTAAAGTCAAAGCCTTTGATACGGTCCGCCTCTTCATATTCCTTTATCGCTGAGGCATGCCCCGAACTACTCATGCCACGATAGTCCAGCAACTCCACCGGTAATTTTACTTTTTTGTACACACATTGAACCGGAACCTTAAATGCATCATAATTAAAGGAAGTTCTAAGAATGCTATGTGCCTTTATTACATGATCCCAACTCCGGTTGAGAATTACGGGATCAACACCAATAAGATCGCAACTAAATTGTTCAATGTAAGCTCCTATCCCCTCATCATACAAGCCATGAAACAACATCCCCTGCTGTAACCCGCTTAAACGGTAAATAGCGGATATATTTTTTGATCTTTTTTCAAAAGGGGATTTTTCCGGCAAAAGGGTAAGGTATTCTATTAATTCATTTTTATTTTCCTTTATATAATTGATAACAAAACCGTTTGAATGGAGTTCATTCAATTCATCTTTGGATAAATTCTTTTTATCGCCTTTTAAAATGAGTTTTTCATTTTCTACGGCTAATGTAAAATTCGATTTTTTAAGGGTCGCTATGAAATCCTTTATTTCCATATATCACTTTTCAATTAAAAACTTATACTATTTTCATTGTCCTCTTCTTCCAGGAATTTATCCAGTTCCTCATAACTTACATCTGAACCAAGGCCATAATCGGAAGGTGTGAATACCAATCCGGATTTTTGCCGCATCATGCAATGAGCAATCAATTGTTCAAGGTTGGCCAGGTAAGCCTGCGCCAATGTGCTGATTGTATCTTCATCATAGTGCCGGGTACTATATTTCCAGTTGATCACCAATTTCCCTCCCTGCACCAAAGCATTAACAGAAATCTTCTCGGTTATTAGCTGCTCTTTGCTTCTACCAATACCGGTTGATTCACCTGCAACTGAGAACCATTTACTTTCCCGCACTACATTATCCAACTGGCCGAAGTAATTAAATACAATATCCCATGGGTCCGTACCCTGTAAGGATGTTTCCTTATTGATATATTTAAGCACCCCGTAACCAAGCCCTTTGTCTGGTACCAGCCTCAACTGCTCTTTTACCGATTTTATCAGTTCATCAGTGCCCCTGTTTCTATGTACCGCTAACAATAAAGGATATAGGCTCGTGAACCAGCCAATCGTACGGCTTGTGTCTATCCCTGCTTCAATCTCTTCCCGGCCATGGCCTTCCAAACCAATCGTTACCGTATCTTTTTGGCTCCACCCGGCAATGGTACGAGCCAGGGCTGCCAGCAATATATCATTAATTTCCGTATGATAAACACGGGGCACCTCTTGTAATAAAAGATTAGTTTGTGCGAAACCAAGGTTGACCATATGCTCTCCCATTTCCTTTATTCTTACCAAACCTGTATAATCATTATCCACCGGCAACGTATCATAGCTTTTTACCGCCTGCCGCCAATAATTTATCTGCGACATTAAACCTTTGCCCTGTCCATAATTCTCTAATGCGTGGTACCATTGACGATAAGAACTACTCTTGTGGCCAAGTTCCGTTTTTCCAAATTCCTTTATTCCATTCAGCAACAACTCCAAATCCTCCAGCAATATTCTCCATGATACCCCATCTATGGCAAGGTGATGTATCACGATCAATAAACGATCATTCACTTCTGAAGAAGGTGTTTGAATCCGTACCATTCTTATCAACTCCCCTTTCTCTAAATTCAAACTACTTTGATGGGTGAATGTTATTTCATTAATTGTAAAATCAATTAATTCAATAGGTATTGAATGCAGTTCTTCAGTGATCAGGCTTCCCTTATAAGAACTATATTCCTGAAGCCAATGACCATCTTGCAGAGAATACCTGAACCGCAGCGCATCATGATGCTCCATCAATAATTCGTAAGCCTTGCTTAATTCCGATGCGGTTATTTTTTTATCAATGCCTAAAATTACAGCCTGGTTAAAATGAGCGTTATATTCCTGCCCCATTTCCAAATACCATTGCTGGATAGGAAGTAATCCACTTAACCCTGTTAATAGTTCCTGCTCTCCTAAAACCACAGCGACTGACTTGTCTTGTATCGCTTTCGATATCCTTCCGATCGTTTGATGTATAAAAATATCTTTGGGCTGTAGCTCGTAACCTATACGCCTGGCCCTGCTTACTACCTGTATCGTTAAAATGGAATCGCCACCCAATTCAAAAAAGTTATCGTCTACACCCACTACTTCTTTTCCTAATATTTTTTCCCATATCCCTGCCATGGCAGATTCAATCCCGTTACGGGGAGCTATATATTTATTCGTTAACGATACTCCGGAATCGTGACCGGGTAAAGATTTCCTGTCTATCTTCCCGTTGGAAGTAAGTGGCAAACTTTCCATTGATACCCATATTGATGGTACCATATATCCCGGCAATTTGGTATGCAGCCAGGAACTGATCGCTTCTTTGTTAAACTCCCCCTCCGAAACGATATACCCTACCAGCATTTTATTGCCTTGTTCATCTTCTTTTGCCAAAATTACAGCATTGCTAACTAGCCCGCTTTGCAGGAGGATCGTTTCTATTTCCCCCAATTCAATCCGGAAACCCCTGATCTTTACCTGGTCATCTATTCTTCCCAGGTACTCTATATTTCCGTCCGGCAACCATCGTCCAATATCACCCGTTTTATAAAATCTATCACCGGGTTTATTATAGGTACCTGAAATGAATTTTTCGCCGGTTAACGTTGTATTATTAAAATACCCTCTTGCCAAACCTGCTCCCCCCAAATAAATTTCTCCAGGTACACCAATGGGAACCAAGCCACCCATTTTATTTACAATTTGTATGTGTGTATTTGAAATGGGTTTGCCAATTAATACCCGTTGATTTTTGATTAAGCGAAATACTGTACTATAAGTGGTGTCCTCAGTTGGGCCATACAGATTTCTGACTTCCGTGTTTTCGGTATCCAGGTTTTGCTGAACATACGATGGGATCGGCTCTCCCGCCATATTCATTACACTAATATTTCTTAAATCAGTTCCTTCCTGTAATAAATGCTGCATTACACTGGGAACAGTATTTGTCAATACAAAGGAATCTTCCGGCAAATACTTCCCGATATGCAAACCATTCTCTAATATCCTTACCGGCTTACCTATGCTTAAAGGGTAAAAAAGCTCAAATACCGATAAATCAAAACAAATGGATGTAGCGGCATAAACTATTTCAAAACGGCTTGATGAAAATTCCTGCTGGCACCAGCAGATGAATGAATATAGATTGATGTGCTCAATCATTACCCCTTTGGGCTTACCGGTGGATCCTGAAGTGTATATTACATAAGCCAGGTGATGAAGTTGTACGGGAATCGAAAGGTTATCTATCGGTTGTTGGTTTATTGTTAACCAATCCCCATCAATTTCAATTATTTCGATAGCTTTTGATCCGCTTATCTTTACCCTGCCCTCTTTACTGGTAATAACAATATCAGCGGCTGTATCTTCCAGCATATAACTGATCCGTTCTTCCGGATATGCCGGATCTATGGGAACATACGCCGCACCTGATTTTAAAATACCTAATATGGCTATCACCATTTGTGGCGTACGTTCAAGGCATATTGGTATTAATGTTTCTTCTTTTACTCCCTTACTTTTAAGAAAATGCGCTAATTGGTTGGAACGCTCATTTAACTCCTGGTATGAAAGTAGCTCCTCTTCAAAAACCAATGCGATATTGGCAGGATCTTTTTCCGCCTGTTCCTCAAACAGATCAATTATATTTTTATCCTTTGCGTAGGGGACCTGCGTATCATTGAACCCCACCAGCAACTGCTGTTCTTCTGAATTGCCCAGCATCGGCAACAGCCCGATACTTTGTTCCGGGGCTTTTACCACTGAATGCAACAAAGCATTAAAATGAGCCATCATCCTTTTGATGGTTTGCCCGTTATACAGATCGGTGCAATATTCTACTGATACATACAGCTCTTGCACGGATTCCGTTATATTAAAAGTTAAATCAAATTTCGAAGTATGGTGTGCTGATGATCCTGCTACCTCAAGGGATAACGCTACTTCGCCTAAACGTAGCGCCTGTACCTCCGGCGTGTTCTGCAATACCATCATTACCTGGAACAAAGGGCTCCTGCCCAGGTCCCTTTCTTTCACTACCGCATCCACCACTTTCTCAAAGGGCACTTCCTGGTAGTCATAAGCTTCCAGTGTAGTGGACCTTACCTGTTGCAACAGATCCTTAAACGATGCGCTGCCAATCAACTCGCTTCGCAAGGCAAGCGTATTTACAAAAAAGCCGATC
>JANOTW010000319.1:0-3511 GCA_031416575.1 Ferruginibacter sp. | reverse complement strand
ACTTTTTTAAAAATAAAATATATGCAATACGGAGATTTTTATTACCCAATACCGGTAAACGAACCGGTATTGAATTACGCACCGGGAAGTAAAGAAAAAGCGGCATTGAAAAAAGTGCTGAAAGAATTGAAAAGTGAAACGGCGGATGTTCCCATGTACATCGGAAGCGAAGAAGTACGCACGGGCAATAAAAAAGAATTGCGGCCCCCTCATGAGCACAAACATTTGCTGGGCCATTATCATGAAGGTGATGCCGGCCACGTTAAAAAAGCCATAGCCGCCGCATTAAAAGCAAAGGAAAAATGGGCCGGGCTGAGCTGGGAAAACAGGGCGAATATATTTTTAAAAGCCGCTGATTTACTGGCTACCAAATATCGTCCATACATTGTAGGAAGTACCATGCTGGGACAAAGTAAAAATCCTTACCAGGCGGAAATCGATGCTGCCTGTGAATTAATAGATTTCCTGCGGTTCAACGTGCATTATTTAAGCGAAATTTATCGTCAGCAGCCTGTCAGTAGCGCAGGTATCAATAATAGGGTAGAGTACCGTCCACTGGAAGGATTTGTTCTCGCAATTACACCATTCAATTTTACAGCTATTGGTGGTAATCTGCCTACGAGTGCCGCCATGTGTGGCAATGTGGTAGTTTGGAAATGCGCCCATACCCAGGTGTACAGCGCACAGGTGTTTATGCGTATTTTAAAGGAAGCCGGATTACCCGATGGGGTTATCAACCTGGTTTTTGTGGATGGGCCGGTTTTAGGTGAAGCATGTTTTAGCCATCCCGATTTTGCTGGAATACATTTTACCGGCAGTACAAGCGTATTTAACTTTATGTGGAAAACGATTGGCGCCAATGCAGGTAAATATAAATCGTACCCTCGAATAGTAGGTGAAACGGGTGGGAAGGATTTTGTGATCGCACATGAAAGCGCCAACCCGGATGTGGTAGTTGCCGCATTGGCACGGGGGGCATTCGAATACCAGGGGCAAAAATGTTCCGCGGCATCCAGGGCTTATATTCCATCAAATATAGCGGTGGAAGTAAAAAGAAAACTGGTGGCTGAATTAAAAACAATGAAGATGGGCGGCACGGAAGATTTCACCAACTTTATTAATGCTGTTATTGATGAAAAAAGTTTTGATAAATTGCAAGCCTATATAAAGGGTGCAAGAAAAAAAGGCAGCAACGCAAAAATACTGGCAGGTGGTAAGTGTGATAAATCCAAAGGTTTTTTTATTGAGCCAACAGTTATTGAAACCACTGATCCAAAATATGTAACCATGTGCGAAGAGCTTTTTGGCCCGGTACTAACCCTTTATGTTTACGATGAAAATAAGTTTGAAGATGCTTTGAAATTAGTTGACAGTACCTCTCCGTATGCCTTAACGGGGGCGGTTATAGCACAAGACAGGTATGCAGTGGAATTAGCAACCGATAAATTGCGTAACTGCGCCGGCAATTTTTATATCAACGATAAACCTACAGGCGCCGTAGTGGGGCAGCAACCATTTGGTGGTGCAAGGGCGAGTGGAACGAACGATAAGGCAGGCAGCATATTAAATCTGTATCGTTGGTTAAGCGCCCGGACAATTAAAGAAACCTTTACGCCGGTTACAGATTACCGGTATCCTTTTATGTTGGAAAAATAGTGATATTGCGATATTGGATAAATGGTGTATTGGGTTGCAGTGAAAACCAATATCTCAATATCATCCTTTATTTTTTATTCAAACAATATCAGATAAATTCGCTGTATAATATTTAAGTTTGAAAACAATACTTGATAAACGACAATTACACTTAACCATCCTGAGACTTGCTCACCAGCTCCTGGAGAATCATTTACATTTAGATGAAGTGGTATTTATTGGGCTGCAGCCAAGGGGAGTGCAGATCAGTAAGCTAATGGTAGAAAGTATCCAAAGGCTTTGTCCGGGTGAAAAAGTACAATATGGCATTTTAGACATCACTTTTTACAGGGATGATGTGCGAAAAGAATTACATATTGCCAATAAAACGGATATCCCGTTTTCCATTGAAGGTAAAATCGTGATTTTGATTGATGATGTTTTATATACCGGCAGAACCATCAGGGCTGCTTTGGATGCTATCCAGGATTTTGGCCGTCCTCAAAAAATTGAGTTATGTGTGTTGGTTGACAGAAGATTTAACCGTGAGCTACCTATTCAACCTGATTATTGTGGCAAAGCTATTGATACCGCTTTTTCTCAAAAAGTAAAGGTAGAATGGGATAAAGAAGAGGTGGTTTTATATTGAACCACCAATGCACCAGTCAAAAATACCAATTCGTGAAAATTCGTGCATTCGTGGCAAAAATTTCAAACAAATCTATTAGCTTTGACCCTTAATGCAACTATCTACCAAACATTTATTAGGCATTAAAGATCTATCCCCGGATGACATTTCCCTGATCTTGGCTACAGCCTTACAATTCAAAGAAGTTTTACAGCGGCCAGTTAAAAAAGTCCCTTCATTACGCGATATAACCATCGTAAATTTATTTTACGAAAACAGTACCCGTACCAGGATATCTTTTGAACTGGCTGAAAAGCGATTAAGCGCCGATACGATCAATTTTTCAGCTTCCGCTTCTTCCGTATCAAAGGGAGAAACTTTATTGGATACTGTGAATAATATCCTGAGCATGAAGGTGGACATGGTAGTGATGAGGCATAGCGCAAGTGGCGCCCCACATTTTTTAGCCAGGCATATTCCCGCCGCCATCGTAAATGCGGGGGATGGTATTAATGAACATCCTACCCAGGCATTATTAGACGCCTTTTCAATTAAAGAAAAACTGGGGAGCCTCGAAGGCAAAAAAGTAGTGCTTATCGGCGATATTATGCATTCAAGGGTGGCATTGAGTAATATTTATTTGTTGAAAAAAATGGGCGCTGAAGTAATGGTGGCAGGGCCTCCAACTTTAATTCCAAAATATATTAAAGAAGCTTTACACATAAAAGTAGAATACAATTTAAGGAAGGCATTGGAGTGGTGCGATGTGGCAAATGTGTTGCGCATTCAATTGGAACGCCAAAACCAGGTGCTTTTTTCTTCGCTCAGGGAATACAACCTTGCTTATGGTGTTAGTAAAAAATTATTAGATAGTTTAAATAAAGAAATCGTAATCATGCATCCCGGCCCTATAAACAGGGGAGTGGAAATTGATAGTGATGTTGCAGACAGCAATCAATCTATCATATTGCAACAGGTAGAAAACGGGGTAGCTGTTAGAATGGCCGTATTGTATTTATTAGCAGGAAAAAATATTGATTAATCGTGGGGATTGAATGGCAGGAAACAGAGCGTAAGAACAATAAAGTATTTTTAAAAATTGGCAGCGTATATCTTTATACAAACCATTTAATTAGTGTAATTCGTGTATGAAATTCAAGTAACCCGTGTATGAAATTCGTGTAATTAGTGAATAAAAATTCGTGTTATTCATGAAAATTCGTGTTATTCATGTTCAAAAATTCGTGT
>JANOTW010000318.1:0-2849 GCA_031416575.1 Ferruginibacter sp. | reverse complement strand
TTTAGTATCATCGGCAATTCCATCGTTCCAAAATAAGCATCCACTTCGGGTATTTCCGCTTCCAGGTTATTTTTGTAGCGCTCGCTGAGGCAACCGGTCACGTAAACTTTATCTATCTTACCCCTGCGCTTTAATTCCACCTGTTGTAAAATTGTATTTACACTTTCCTCTTTGGCTTTTTCAATAAAGCCGCAGGTATTTATTATAACGATATTGTGATCCTTCCTACCACTTTCATGTACTACATCAATATCGTTTGCTATCAACTGGCCGCTTAATACTTCACTATCCACCATATTTTTGCTGCAACCCAGTGTGATAATGTTCACCTTATCTTTATGTAATGTCTTTGTCTTCATAATTTAATGGTGGCAAAGGTAATAAGTTTGCGGTAGACAGGGTATTGTTCAGGGATTATAGCAATTTAAGCATAGGCATAACTGCAAAATTTTATCAAAAAAAAAATTAAAACATCACAATTAAAATAAAATTTGTGTTTTACCCAATAATTCGCATTTATCGGATCTTGAAGTTTTTAAGGCAAGAAACCGGAGGGGAATTGATGATGGTTTACCCTTAAAACTATTTATTTCATTCGGCTGGTGGTAAATTTCTCCATTCTAAAAAACTTACCATTTCCGACCCATTGCCATCGGCTGAAATATCCACTTGGGTATCCATAGTATCCGTTATTTCCGTACCGTTCCATTTTGTTCCATACATTTTAGCGCCTTCAAGATCCACTTTAACAAATTTCGCATTACTGAAATCCGCATGCCGCATATCAGAATAGCGCATGTCCGCTAATTTGAAAGTAGTATTAATGCAGGTAGTGGAAACCAACACAGCTTCCGTCAATGTAGCCTCTCTAAACTGTGCCCCATTCAAGACAGATCCGCGAAAAGATGTTTTGGATAAATTAGCCTTATAAAAATCAGCATATGAAAAATCAACCCGGGCCCAATACGCATCGGCCGCATTAGCTTCCGAAAGATCAAGATTTTGAACATTCGCCAATTTTAATCCTTTATCGGGATTGTCTTTACCGGGGTTGTGAAGAACAATGGCAATGGTAATTGTTTTTAATACTTTACTATTTTTTTCTATCGACAATGCGGCCGCAAGCACCTGCTTGGTTAAGTCAATCAATTCTTTTTTTCTTTCATCCCCTGTATTCCATTCAAACGGAAAAGACTTTAAAATCGCACCCAGTTTTACGGCCGCGGCCGCACGTAATACATCCTGTGTACCGGAGAGTTCCTGCACAATCGCCTGATAGGCATTATCTACATCTTTCCTTTTTTCAAAATCCAACCTTGCCTTCGTCCTGTTGTCCTCAGCTTCTATCCGGCTAAGGTTTACCTTGCTTTGCCCAATCAGATAGCCACCCACCGCACTTCCAACAGTAATGAATAACGCGATTAATTTCAGCCAGAATAAACTTCCAATCGTGTCACTGTTTATTTGCCTGATCTCCGCTCTTAATTTGGCAAGTGTATAATCCTTCTCCTGTAAAGGATTATCAAACATGTCTTTTTCCGCATAGCGCTGTGAAACCAATACAACTATAATTATTACAATGATTAATAAACATATCAGTAACAAAATATCGAACTGGTACATTTCAAGTTTGCGCTTTCTTAACTGGCTTAGCTTGCTGAAAATCTGCATAATAATTTTGGGTGTTAATATGAGGAAATAATGGGGAAACGTGAAAGAAGGTTTTTTTATTCACTACGTCTATATGGACCCAGTTAATGCAGCCCGATACCGCATAACGTACGGCATCCGCGGTTCCGCCCCTTCCCCGTGCAGGCTGCCCATCCCATACCGCAATTAATATATCCGAATTTTTGACTACCCATTCCATTGCATCTACATACGCTTTTCCTGAACGCATGGTATAATTTAAAATTTTTTCGCAGGAGGCTGCATTGCGAAGCCTGATATAGTTGGTTTTAGAATGCGCTGTTTTAAAATCGGAAGCATAATTATCAAAGGGCCTTACAATTTCAAGCCGGAGTTGCCTGGCTAATGCGGCCTGCGCAAAAATAGAATCAGCGCCTTGCGCTATTGCTGAAACAACCGCAAGGTGACAATAATATTTTTTAAAGAGCGATAACAAATTATCACATTCATTAGTAACATATTCTTCTATCCCGTGATTTTCAAAAAACCGGTGCCCTACAATTCCAATTTTTACCATATAATTTACTTTATGATTCATGTGGGTATTAGTAAAATGAGATTAATGACCATCGCTACATTATTTCAATACTATAAATCCAGTTATACTTCACAACGGATAAAAACGTGAATAAGATTTTTTGTCCTGGCCGGGAAGCAATGGTCATCATCGTTGCATCGCCCTCTTGTACTTAATACCATTGGGGATCTTTAATTGCGTTTTAAATTAACCATTTTTACCCCTTTAGGGCAATGTCATTTAGTTAAGGGGCCTCATCTCACTAATGCCACCCCGCCGGGGGTTTGATTTGAATTTTGTGTTTCAATTTCTATAATAATATCATCCCTTCGGGATTTTTAAAGCCTGAAAGGCTGACATTATTATAGAAAAGCAATAAAACTAAAATATCTAAAACCCCGAAGGGGTGACATTTTCCTTAACTAAATGACATTGTCCTTTAGGGGATGGGGGCAACCTGTTTTGTTTTTTTAGAACACAACAAAATTTCACTGATTTATCCTTTGCGCAGTATAATAATCATCGCCACATTATCTCAATTGTGCAAATCCCTTTAATCAAATTTTCGCTTTGGGTTTTTTGCTCAATTTACTGTACAAAACTATTGAGGATAAAACTATCATATTCAAGTTTGACATTGGCC
>JANOTW010000317.1:0-6508 GCA_031416575.1 Ferruginibacter sp. | reverse complement strand
GGGGATTTTAAAATCAGGGGCCGCTTATGTGCCCATTGATCCCGAATATCCGGAAGAGCGTATCCGGTTTATGCTGGAAGATACCAATGCTTCAATAATTGTAAGTAGTAAAGAATGTGCAAAAAAATTGTCCATCACATCAGCAACTGATTGTATTTTATTGGACAGTGATTGGCCTGCCATCAGCAGTCAATCCACGGAAAATGTAAAAGCCGGGATTAAAAAAAACCACCTCGCTTATGTAATTTATACTTCAGGTTCTACAGGTAAGCCCAAAGGAGTGATGATAGAACACGGTGGGGTAGTGAATTTAATAAATGCTCAAAGCGCATTTTTTAATATTGGTAGTGATGAAAGGATATTGCAATTCTCCAACTATTGTTTTGATGCTTCAGTAGAGCAAATTTTTCTCGCACTTTTTAACGGCGCTTCTTTAATGATGTTTCCCGAAGGTTTACAATTAAACATGGATCTTTTCGAAGCCTTCTTAAAAGAAAAAAGGATCAGCCATCTGCACGCCACACCCGCATTTCTTGAAAACCTGCACGCTGTAAATTATGAAAGTTTAAAAAGAGTGATCGCCGGTGGCGATACATGTAAAAAAGAACTGGCGGCACTTTGGAAAAACAAAGCGGATTTTTATAATGAATATGGCCCTACGGAAACCACCGTAACCACCATTGAATACCATGATAATAATAATTTGATAGAAGAAATTAATACACTGCCGGTTGGAAAACCAATTGCGAATACCCAATTATATATTGCAGATAAAAATAAATCACTATTACCTGTTGGAGTAGCAGGCGAACTTTATATAGCAGGGGCTGGTGTGGCACGTGGATATTTGAACCGCCCTGAATTAACAGCGGAGAAATTTATAAGCAACCCTTTCGGTAATGCACCAGGCTCCATAATGTACAATACAGGCGACCTTGCCCGTTGGCTGCCGGATGGGAATGTGGAATACCTGGGACGCATAGACGAACAGGTAAAGATAAGAGGTTACCGGATAGAGTTGGGCGAGATTGAGAATGTATTGCAGGGGTTTGAAGCAGTAAGGCACGCGGTGGTATTGGCAAAAGAAGATAAGGAGGGCAACAAGCGGCTGGTTGGTTTTGTAGTGCCGGAAGGATCATTTGACCGTGATGCCATTCAAACTTATTTAAGAAAGAAGTTGCCGGATTATATGGTGCCGGCATTATGGGTACAATTAGAAAGCATCCCCTTGACATCCAATGGCAAGGTGGACAGGAAATCATTACCCGATCCGGATGAAGGCGCTTTAATGAGTAATGAATATGAAGCCCCCGGCAATGAAATGGAATTTCAGTTAGCTGCATTATGGAAAGAAGTACTAAAAGTGGAAAGGGTGGGAGTGAACGATAATTTTTTTGAACTGGGAGGCCATAGCCTGAATGCAATTCAGCTCACTTCCAGGCTGCATAAGCTGTTAAATATTAAAACAGATGTCGGGACAATCTTTTCCAATCCTACTATCAGGCAACTGGGCCAGGCATTGGTTTTGGAAAAGAAAAATAAATTTGTAGAAATAAAACACCTTCCCGAACAGGAATATTATCCTTTGTCACATGCGCAAAAACGCTTTTGGATATTGGGCCATTTTAAAGATGGCTCAGAAGCTTACAATGTTTCCAATGCGTTTATCATAGATGGAAATTTGAATGCCGCCGCATTTAAGCGGGCATTCGATACGGTAATAGGGCGGCATGAAATATTACGAACTATTTTCGTTGAAATAGAAGGTGAACCCCGGCAAAAGATTCTTTCCCTAAAAGCGTCAAAGTTTAAAATTGAAGAGATTGATTTGCAAAATAAAACAAATACTGAAGCGGTAATAAAGAATTGGCTGGAAGAAGATTCCAGGCAGGCTTTTGATCTTTCTAACGGGCCATTATTGCGTGCCACAATTTTCCGCGAAGCCAGCGATAAATTTATATTGGTATTTAATATTCACCATATTATTAGTGATGGCTGGTCAAAAGGGATATTTATAAAAGAGGTTTTACATTTATACAAAGCTTACTGTGCTGGCGCCGAAAATAATTTATCCCCATTGGCCATTCAATATAAAGATTATGCGGCATGGCATACTGGCGCTTATGAAATGCAGGGTCAATAT
Organism: Ferruginibacter sp.; assembly: GCA_031416575.1. Classification (GTDB taxonomy): domain Bacteria; phylum Bacteroidota; class Bacteroidia; order Chitinophagales; family Chitinophagaceae; genus Ferruginibacter. Next base: position 4,365 of record JANOTW010000317.1, on the reverse strand, counting down.
TGGAGAGCGCTGTACGGAAAGGGCATCCCGGTATTAAATTTTCCCATTGATTTCGAAAGGCCAAAAGTACTGTCATTTTTTGGCGCTATGTTGCATTGCCGGCTTTCGGGATCATTAACACAGGAATTACGCAGGAAGGCGGTTGAGCATAATATGTCTTTGAATAATTTATTGTTTGCCTTGTACGGCCTGCTGGTTGGCAGTTATAGCGGGCAGGAGGAAGTGGTGATCGGATCTTTAAGTTCAGGGCGCAGCCACATTGACCTGGAAAACCTGATCGGCGTGTTTATCAATTTTTTGCCCATAAAGCTTTCACCCAAAAGAGCATTAAAATTATCGGACTATCTTCATAATAGCCATCATGCACTTGTTCATGCATACAATAACCAGGACTATCCTTTCGACCTGATGGTGGATGATTGTATTCAGCATCGTGATATTTCACGCAATCCCTTCTTTGATACAATGGTTAACTTTCACCTGGAAAATGATTTACGGGACAAAGTTAATTTAGGAAAGGGCCAGCTTACGGGAACGGGTATTTCAATACAGCCTTACCAGGCTATCCAGGAGTATCTGTTTCAGTCCGTACTGGATTTTAAACTTGATATTGAGACTGCTGACAATATGCTTGATTTTTACCTGAGTTACAATTCAAAATTATTTTTAAAGGAAACCATGGCTTGTTTTCTCAATCATTTTATTGAACTGCTGACAATGGTTGTAAACGAACCGGGTAAAGGTTTACAGGATTATGGCAACTGGATGGAAGTGAAGGCAGTTATGCCTGTCAATGACGCTGGACCTTTGGAAGACGCTTCAATAATACCGCTCAATATCTGTGCATCATTTGTTATGGAGCCTGTACAGGAATTTGTGGAATACTGGAGCAATGAATTTGAGTTGAATGTAAAACTATCCTTTGCTCCATACAACCAGGTATTTCAACAACTGATCAATCCTGAAAGTTTATTGAATACAGGGAAAGGCATAAATGTTCTTTTCATTCGTGCAGGTGATTGGTTGAGGGATCAAACCAATATATCTTCATCAGACCAAATCAATTTTTTAAACCAAACGTATTCGGAATTAATTAAGGCGGTAGAAAATATCAGTAAAACTTCCTTTGTACCCTTCCTGGTTGGAATTGTTCCCCATCATACAGCCACATCTCTTTCGCCGGATGTTGCTGAGCAGATAAACCAATTAAACAGCGGATTCGGAATTTTTATAAAACAACAACCCCGCTTCCATTTACTTGATTTAAGTAAAATCGCCACCCTTTATGAGGTGAAGGATTTATACGATGCAAAGTCGGATGAGCTGGGGCATATGCCATTCACGCAGGAATTGTATGCCGCATTGGGAACTTACCTGGCACGCAAAGTATATGCTTTCAAGGGGCCGGGTTACAAAGTACTTGCGCTGGACTGTGACAATACTTTATGGAAAGGGGTTTGTGGCGAGGTAGGTGCATTGGAAGTAACCATAGATGAAAACTTTAACCAGTTACAGGAATTTATCCTGGAAAAATACAATGAAGGTTTCCTGCTTGTTATATGCAGTAAGAATAATGAGGCAGATGTATGGGAAGTGTTTGACAGGCACCCCGGCATGAAACTAAAACGTGAACACATTGCCGCTCACCGGATTAACTGGCAACTTAAATCCGATAATCTTTTATCAATAGCAAGTGAATTAAACCTGGGGCTGAATAGTTTTATCTTTTTAGATGATAGTGAATTTGAAATAGAACAAATGTCCCTCCGTAACCCTGATGTTCTTTCAATAACGTTACCTGAAAATGCGAATGGGTTTAAAAATTTCCTCGATCATATTTGGGCGTTTGATTATTTCAGGGTTACGGAAGAAGACGCCAAGAGGAATCAAATGTACCAGGTTGAAAAGCAAAGGAAAGAAGAACAGGTAAAGCATGGCTCTTTGGAAGATTTTCTCAGCTCCCTAAATATAAAAGTGAATATACGGCCGTTAACGGACAACGAGATGGAACGTGCGGTGCAACTTACTTTACGCACCAATCAATTCAATTTAAATGGTAACCGGAAAACAACTGATGAAATTTCTGCATTAATTCACCAGGAAAATACGGTTAACTGGATCATTGAAGTAAAGGACCGCTTTGGTGATTATGGTATAGTTGGGGTGGTGCTTGCAAAAAACCTGCACAATACATTAGTAATTGAAACGTTTCTGTTAAGCTGCAGGGTATTAGGAAGAAATGTAGAAGACAACGTTTTAATGGAATTGCGCAAATATTGTGAAAGCCAGGGTTTAAACAGGATCACAGCGCTATTCAATAATACATTAAAGAATAAACCTTTCCAGGAATTTCTCATTCGGACCGTATGGGGGCATGATCCTGTAACAAATACTTATAGCCGCTTATTAAACAACAACGGACAAATTACTGCGTAACAAATATGAAGCAAAAGCAATTTGATAAATTTTGTACTGCACAAGGGATAAAAAAGTGAGGAAAAATCTTTGTCCAGGCAGTGAAGCAATGAGCAACATCGTTGCATCGCCCTCTTGTACTTAATACCATTGGGCAACTTTAATTGCGTTTTAAATTAATTCCTGAGCGTATATTATTTGGTTATTGTGCAAAATATATATCACTAATTTATCCCTTGCGCAGTATCATTGATTATCACACTTGATAATTTAGGATCAATTTACTTTATTAGTGATAAAAGCAAATATTTGGACATAAACGCCACAGGCAAGCCTGAAAAAATAGAGCATCATTTTCCGCTAATTGAGATTTAATTTGATCCCGGTTAACAGGTACTATAATTATAAATTGAAGAACATTCTGTTAACAAAGTGATTGAATTATGGATTTAATAAAAAAGAATGGTGTAGAGGTCATTCTAAATGATGAACACCTGGAATTCAAAATTTCTGAAAATATGGAAATTGATAAAAAATTGCCCCGGGAAAAAAGGAATATGATGCAGTTGATTGATAAAAATAATAATAAGTTGGATCGTTTTAACAGGGGTTCCATCCCGCATATCCCCCTATCCTTTAGCCAGGAGCGTTTGTGGTTTATTGACCGGTTGGAAGGAAGTATCCAATATCATCTTCCCGTAGTACTGAGGTTAAAGGGCAACCTGGATAAAGATGCATTATTGTATTCTTTGCAAACGATCATAGATCGTCATGAGGTACCTATAACAGGTTTGAGGGAGGAAGATGGTAAGGCTTATCAATCAATTTATACAAATGGCGGATGGCATTTACAATTAGTAGATGGCTCAAAATATAGCGAAGACATTGATGCATTAAAGTCCTATATCGAAGAAGTGGTGAAATCGCCATTTGATCTGTTAAATGATTACCCTGTCCGTGGATCATTGATCAGCCTTGGCGGGCAGGAGTATGTATTGGTGATAACGATGCACCATATCGCATCCGGTGCCTGGTCCAATTCCATTATTGTAAAAGAGGTGGTTGAGTTATATAATTCCTTTGTGGAAGGCTGTGAGGCCGGCCTTGCGCCATTGCCGTTACAGTATGCGGACTATGCTGCGGGGCTGCCGGATTATTTGCAGGACGGTACCCTTAATATGAAATTAAGTTATTGGAAGCAAAAGCTGGAAGGGCTGGTGCCGCTGCAATTGCCAACCGATTACAGCAGGCCTTCAGTAAGGGGCAACAGGTGGGCCTCGTCTGCTTTCAGCATCAATAAGGCGTTGTCTGGCCGGCTTCTGGAGCTGGGTCGGCAGCAGGGGGCTTCACTGTTCATGGTATTGCTTGCGGCATTCAAGGTTTTACTGCACCGCTACAGCGGACAACAGGATATCTGTGTGGGCACGTCCATTGCAGGCAGCCGGCAAAAAGAACTGGAGGGGATGTTTGGTTTCTTGGTCAATACACTTGCTTTACGCGATGAAGTTATAGCCACTGCTTCATTCACCGAACTGCTGCAACAGGTAAAATCCACCACGCTGGAAGCCTATGAGCGCCAGGAAGTACCCTTTGAAAAAGTGTTGGAAACCGTGGTAAACGAAAGGGACATGGGCCGGGCCCCCTTTTTTCAAGTTATGCTGGTATTGCAAAACACACCGGGGCCATCAAAACCGGGACAGGGGGAAGTGGAATTAACCGAAGGTTCAATTACCCCCAATATATCCAAATTTGATATTACTTTTTTCATAAGTGAAACTGTCAATGGCTTGCAGGGTAGGGTTGAATACAGTACTGACCTGTACCATGCGGATACGATCAAAAGGATGACGGCTCATTTTGAAGTGTTGTTAAATTCGGTTGTAAAAGATCCGCGGCAAAAGATAGGACTGCTGCAGATGCTAACCAGGCAGGAAGAACAACAATTGCTGG
>JANOTW010000316.1:0-3407 GCA_031416575.1 Ferruginibacter sp. | reverse complement strand
TAAGCGGGTATATTGGTTTTGGCCGGATGCCCGCCAGTGGAGAAATTAGTGGTGGGTTGCAGGCAGTACAGCCTGGTAGCTGGGTCAAAATACTCCCTGATGGAAGCATTGAAAAGAAGATATGGTGGCCTGTGGAAAGTTTTAGTTACCCAAAGCCAATACGGCAAAAAGATGCCATTGAGCGAGTGCATCAACTGGTTACAACAGCCATTGAAGAGCATCTAATTTCAGATGTAGGAGTAGGCGCATTTTTAAGTGGTGGCATTGATTCAAGCATTGTAGCCCTTATTGCCGGCAAAAAACTGGGCAAAAGAATGCAGACATTTACGGTAGGTTTTCCACAGGGTGATTTTGATGAACGGTCTATCGCCAGAAGGGTAGCCGCAAAAGCAGGATCAGAACATTTTGAGCTGGAAGTGAATGAAGAAGATTGCCTTACCTGGGTAAAGGAAGCGGTAGTAAACCTTGATCTTCCATCGGTTGATGCGATTAACACTTATATCGTATCAAAGTCAGTTAGGGAAACCGGGCTTAAAGTTGCCCTTTCGGGGCTGGGCGGAGATGAACTTTTTGGCGGGTACCCTAGTTTTAAAAATGTTCCTTTTCTAAAATTCCTGAATGCATTTCCAAAAAATATAAGCAGCCTCCTTGTAAATTTTATGCCGGCAAACCTTAAAGAGAAGCTTGCAGGCATCAATAGTTTCTCCACTACCGACCTTACCGTTAACCGCCGCCGTTTTTATTCAGTGGCAAAGCTAAGGGCAATGGGTTTATACGATGGCACACCGGTAATACCTCCTGTTCCCAATGGTTTTGATACGATGGGTACGATCTCCTGGGCGGAGATGCAGGGATATATGCTCCCCATGTTGCTTAGCGACAGTGACCAGATGAGCATGGCGGTAGGGCTTGAGATCAGGGTGCCTTTCCTCGATCATCTTCTTGTAGAAGAAGTGATGTGTATGCCACAGAAATATAAAATGGGTTCAGGGGTAAAGCCATTATTGGTGGAGGCGTTTAGTTCGGAACTTCCGGTGGAGGTATATAACAGGGCTAAGCAGGGGTTCGCTCTGCCAATGGATAGCTGGATCCGCGGGCCTTTAGCCGAATTTACAAATGAGGGAATAGCAGCAGCGGAGAACATACTGGGAATTTCTGAACCGGCACTTCAAAGAAATAATTTTCTGAAAGGAAACCTGCACTGGACAAGAGTTTGGAGCTGGTGCGTTTTAGGCCATTGGCTAAAAATTCAACATGCTAACAAAATATATTAGTGGAAATATTTTTTCGGAACACTCTTATAAAACCGTAATATTTTTTTGTCCGGGCAGGAGTATTTCATGGCATTCCCGAAAAAATGCCGAAAGGTCGGCACAGGTCGGGATTTCGCAATTCAGTTTTTTTGTCCAAGCTATATTTCCCTGGTCAACATCGTTGCATCGCCCTCTTGTACTTAATACCTTTGGGGATCATTAATTGCGTTATACTGAGCGGTTCAACAGGCGAAGTTTATGAACTGGCAGAAGATATCCTCTTTTGAACATCCCGACCTGTGCCGATCTATCGGTATTTTTCGGAAGGGCCGGGGGCAAAACGATACTAAATAGTAGTACTTCAGCCGGTTTAATAAAAAATTAAAAATAGTTTTTCCCTGTGCATTATAAAACATTTTCAGCATAGTCAATTAAAATGAAAGTATTACGTATCATACCCAGCATGAACCCATCTTCAGGTGGGCCCTGCCAGGGAATTCGTAATATAATACCCGAACTGGAAAAGTTGGGCATATACAATGAAGTGGTATGCTTGGACGGTCCTTTAGAAAATTTTATTGAAAAGGATACTTTTACTATCACGGCTCTTGGCCCTTCAAAAGGCCCCTGGCAATATAGCCCAAAACTGATACCCTGGTTATTGGATAATTTGGGCCGCTTTGATATAGTGATTGTTCATGCACTTTGGCTTTATCATGGATTTGCTTTTTATAAAGCCTTGAAGCAATTTAAAAAATCAAGTGCCGGTTCTGGTAATGAATTGAAATACCCAAAGTTTTTCATCATGCCGCACGGCATGCTAGATCCTTATTTTCAACAGGCTACAGAAAGAAAAATGAAAGCAATCAGGAACCAGGTTTATTGGAAATTGATAGAAAGCAAGCTAATTAACAATTCCGATGGACTGCTTTTCACCTGTAATGCGGAATTGCTGCTGGCCCGTGAGCCGTTTCGGCCCTACCATCCGAAACAGGAAATAAACATTGGCTACGGAGTGGAACCACCCCCACCTTTTGAAGACGGTATGAACAGGGCTTTCCTTGAAAAATGTCCTCAGGTGAAGGATCAGCCATTTATTCTTTTCCTGAGCAGGATACACGAAAAAAAAGGAATTGATCACCTCATTGAAGCATACGGGAATGTGCTTGATAATATGCAGGGGCATAAAAAATTAGCAGCAGGTAAATTATCATTTCCAAAATTAGTAATAGCGGGGCCGGGTCTTGAAACACCTTATGGAAAAAAGATGCAGCAATTGGTTTCAGGATCGGCCACGTTAAAGGAATCGGTTTTTTTTCCGGGCATGCTTACCGGCAATGCCAAATGGGGTGCGTTTTACGGATCTGATGCATTCGTTTTGCCAAGCCACCAGGAAAATTTTGGTATCGCTGTTGCTGAAGCATTGGCTTGCGGGAAGCCTGTACTTATTTCTAACCAGGTAAATATATGGCGTGAAATTATTGAAGCAGGTGGAGGGATGGTGGAAGATGATACAACAGCGGGAACGCAAAAATTACTGGAAGCCTGGCAACGATTATCATGTGAAGAAAAAAAAGTGATGGGTGAGCAGGCTCAAAATTCTTTTATAAATAATTTTTCCATTATTCCTGCGGCAAAACGATTTTGCCAATTGGTGATGGATTAATACAGGTTATGTTAATCCGAATAATTGGAAAGTTGTTTAGTACATAAAGCAACCCGATAAGCGTTTAGGTAAAATCATTTTCCTTATTTTGACATTGTAAATAAGATTGCCAACTGTTTAACCAAATTTAATTGTCTTAGATACCAAACTATACACCCTATGCTTTTCAATAGCTATGACTTCCTGTTATTTTTTATTATCACATTTACTTTTTACTATCTACCCTTTAAGATTGTTCAAAAAAACCAATTGGTCATTTTATTATTGGCAAGTTTTTTCTTTTACTCCTTTGAAAAACCTATACTCTTAATATTGCTTTTGTTTTCTGTTTTTATCAATACCTTTTGCAGTTACAGTATTTACAGGGTAAGCCATCAAAAAGCAAAGAGGATTTTGACCTTGGGAGTTATTTTTAATTTAGGCATCCTTGCTTTTTTTAAATATAGCCCGTTGTTAGCATCTACAATGAGTAAGGAACTGAGTGTAAG
>JANOTW010000315.1:0-5744 GCA_031416575.1 Ferruginibacter sp. | reverse complement strand
TATTAAATAAATAAAATTGGATACTAATTCGAGAAAAATGAATTCAATCTTTTAGGAGAAAAAATAGCCTGTGCCAATTCTTGCTGTAGCAATTCTTCATTGGCTTTATCTCTTTCAGCAATCATTGTATAACCCAGCGATGGTAATACGATCTTTAGGGTTTGAAACTTTATTGATGCTGAATTTTCCTTGAAAGAAATGATGGGCTCATCTATAATACGAACAGTATCATTCATGTTTATGGCCGTTTTTTCCAGCTTGATATTATTGTAAACCAACGTTAATTGCTGAACTGCTTCTATTTCTTCCTGCTTGATTATTGCTGGTTTACCTTTCCAGTAAAGGAAATTTACCATTCCGGGAATACCCTTTAGGGATCCTATTTCAGATTCATCAATATAGACAAAAACATAAGAACAAAATAATGCTTCTTTAGATGTCTTCTTATTATTAGCACTTTGGCCAACAATTTTGTTTACTGGAAAATAGGTCTTGATCCCTCTTTTAGTGAGAATAGAAGCTACTTTTTTTTCCCGCTGGGGGCGTGTGTAAACTGCATACCAATTACGTGTCATTCTTGTGGTGTTTTGGTTTGTGAAAAATGCAGTTCTTCACTATATCAGATGTATTGCTTTTCTACGGAAAGTTGGTATTGTATTAATTGGAGGTGCGGTAAACGAAGGGATATTTGAATTATTATTGATTGAGGCATGGCAAATATACAATTCAAAAATGAAAAACCAAAATAATAATAATATTTATTTAAGTAAATGGAAACAGGTGATCATTATTTACCCAGTGAATCCAGGCAGCGCGTATCTTTCAACTGTTATAAATTAATATTATTATTCATTTAAAAAATAATTTCAGAACTCCTGGCCCTTCGCCAACTAAATTCAGAACACCTAACCTCAGCGGATTTTAAGATGAGACCAACTGGTAAATAATTTTTAAATCTGTTCCGGGAAATTCAACTTCTGTTTCATTTAATTTTTCACAAAGATACTGTGCCACTTTATCATCTCTTCTATAGTTAAGGTTATGCAATTTTACTGTAAGGGTTTTTATTTGGATAATCAGGAATAATGCCGGCATCGGAAGTATAAATAAGCTGTAATAATTTTCTTCCTTCATCTAAATGGGTTAGCTGATTTTTTATCATATTATACATACCTGTTTCTGCCCTGTATGCAATCATTTTGATATTGTCCATAAATTGTTTCCTGACATTAATTGCGTTGGAAAATTTTTCCGTTGGAGGAAGTGATGCGAAGGTTATTTTTCTGTCAACATTCATTTTTTTGTCTTTTATAGTAATTATTTGTGCTTCCAACTCTTTTATTTCCTGATGTATTGCTGCTTTTTTAGTGATGCTACGCACTATACTTTTCCCTTTTTCGGGCTCTTCTTTTAATGTGGGCAGGCCCTATTAACCTGATGCGATTTTGTAAGATGGCTTTTTGGATAGTGTCCTTTTTTATAAATAACTCATCCGCTATCTCCCGGAGCGAACCGCCCTGACTATATTTTACTTGTATCTGAGCTTTTACTTCATCGGTGGGTTTTAAATTTCCGGACTTTTTTTTTACTTACAAAGTTGGCTAATTCTTTACTTTCTTTATAGCGCTTTACCCAACGGTTTACACTAATATCACTTACTCCAAAACAATTTAACTATCTCTTTGTGTTTGCAAACGCCATTTACAATGAGCTGGCTGGTTATATATCTAAAACTGCCGATACCGGATTCAATATGCATAAATATGGGCATATACCCGTTGAAATAATAAACTGTTTCTTCTTTCTTTTGCACCCCAAAAAGGTTATTGGTTACTGTAGCAGTAATTGTTAGATATAAGGCCAATAATGCTATTGCGAAAAAATGATTTTCTACTAATATTTTATTTTAAAAATAAGCAATGATTTGGGTAATGAATAAAATTTTTGATAAATAGAAATTATAATCATCTTGGCGTTGGTAAATAGGGCGGATGTTATTTTTTTAGCCGGTTAACATCTCTGGTTGAACTTTATTGGAACTGTCTATCCATGTTGCTACCCTTTTTAAACATCCCGTTTTTCTGAAAGGGAATAGGGGCATCAAATTCCTTATTTTTACTATCTTAATCCTTTAATATGACTCCGGAAAGAAATGAACGGCTGATCGCTGTTTTAAATAAAAGACAACCAGATATTACAGTAGTGTTGGAAAATGTATTCGATCCGCACAATATTTCCGCGGTTATGCGTACCTGCGATGCGGTTGGCATCCAGGATATTTATATTTTGAATCACAAGATTCCGCCACACGTAAAATGGGGTGCTAAAAGTTCTTCCAGTGCCGCCAGGTGGCTTACTATACACCAGTTTACGGATGCTGAAGCATGTTTCGCCGAATTACGAAAGTTGTATAAAAAAATTTATACCACGCATTTAAGTACAGATGCGGTTGGCTTGCATCAATTGAATTTTACCGAACCCGTAGCATTGGTTTTTGGTAACGAACACAGCGGTGTAAGTGAAGATATCATTGCAATGGCCGATGGTAACTTTATCATACCGCAGGTGGGTATTATAAAGTCATTGAACATATCAGTCGCATGTGCTGTTACACTTTATGAAGCCTTCCGGCAAAAGAATAATGCGGGCCACTATGACAAAGCAAAACTGGAAGGAGGAAAATTAATAACACTCAGAAATGAATGGGGATTTATTGAAGACTGATCAATAAGGTCGCAACTCCGGGTCTTTAGAAGTTTAAAGTGCTTGGGTTTTATCTTTTTTGTCCGGGCTAAGAAGCTACTTGGTACATCGTTGCATCGCCCTCGTGTACAGCATACCATTGGGCAACTTTACCCACGTTATTTGTAGAAAAACAACAGTGGGCTTACATTGACAACACTGTGAATTTCAATAACAGGGAAAATTTCAATTTGCGAATAAATTTTATTTTCAGGGGCGGGGCAACGAGTTCTGATCTTAGGGTGGTGGGCGCTCAATTACCCATTCAATAAAAATCCCACAGCATTACGCCGTGGGATTTTTATTGAATTATTTTATTTTAACGATGATTAATTTTTATTTCCCGGTACTACAACCCCACCATGATTTAAGGCTACATTGCTTTGAGTAATCATTTTATTAGTAACTTTTACCGCCTCATCTACATAAATATCATCTTTTAAGGAATTCAAAAATCTTTTATTCTTTTCCGTTTTTTCTTTATCCGCAGTAAGCCTTGCGTCATCTGCTGCAAGGTTTTTTACATTCAACTGATTGGGCAATTTCAATAATTCATCCAGTTGTTTATACCTTGCTTTTAATTGTTTTTGAGCTGCCTGGAATTTAACAATATTCAAAGAATATGCACGGTCGTTTTCCTTATCAATTGAATCAATCTTATCTCTCATTTTTTTAAAAATGGAATTGGTTTTTACCTGCTGGTTGGCGTTAACCGCCACTAAATCCGTGCTGTAAGTACTTGTCCAGGTCTTATAATCAACCTTAGCTATTTCATCCCAGCTCAATGAAGCAGGATTATCCTTTTCGCGTGCTTTAGCCAGTTCCATCCTGCCAGGAATAACTACATCCGGTATTACTCCTCTTAACTGGGTAGCGCCACCGTTTATCCGATAAAACTTTTGGAGCGTCAATTTAACCGTACCCAGGTCTTCCGATTTTTTATTAAACATAGCGTTCTCGCTTTCGGGGTTTAATGGTATTGTACGCTGTACTGTGCCTTTACCATAAGTAGAAGTACCACCTACGATAATTCCGCGTTTGTAATCCTGTATGGCCGCTGCGAATATCTCTGAAGCAGAGGCGCTGAACTCATCTACCATTACTGTTAATGGCCCGTCATACAATACTGTTTTATCCCTGTCTTTCCATTGGTAGGGTTGTTTCTCGTCCCTGCCCTTTACCTGGCATATTGGACCGTCCTCAATAAACAGGCCCGCCATCTTTACTACTTCCGGCAGTGAGCCTCCGCCATTACCACGAAGGTCAATTACAATACCTTCTACTTTTTCAGCTTTTAGTTTTTGAACTTCCCTTGCCACATCATCCGAACATCTTGCTCCTTTTGGATCTTCAAAATCCATATAAAATTCAGGCAGATAAATATAGCCTATCTTATGCTCACCTTTAATGATGGCGCTTTTGGCGAAAGTATCATCCAATTTTATTTCATCTCTTTTTAATACGATGATCTTTAAAGTGCCTTCCGGCTTCCGGACTGTTATCCTTACTTCTGTTCCCTTTTCCGCACCACGAATCAGTTTCACCGCATCACTTACCGCATAGCCGGTAACATCTACCGGTTCCGCCGTTCCCTGCCCGATCTTTATGATCTCATCATCCACTCCAAGCTCGCCACTTTTCCATGCCGGGCCACCTGCTACCAAACTTGCAATCTTTATTTTACTCTGATCCTCCTTTAACTGTGCTCCAATGCCGTAAAATTTGCCACTCATCATTTCGTTAAAACCACGGCTATCCACGGGCGCAAAATAATTACTATGGGGATCCATGCTACCTGTAACCGAATTTACAAAAGAGCTAAACAATTCATCCGAAGTATTGTGATTTTTTAATGTTGTAAAATAACGCCCGATCTGCCTGCGTACCTGATCTCTTGCTTCTCGCTCAAGCGTACTATCTGCTTTATAAACGAATTTTTCTTTTTGAATCTCTTTTTTATGGATACCTGTGTCAGTAACTACAACCACTTGTAATTTCCCTTTGTTTTTTTCCCGGTCATCAATCATATCCGAATACTTGGTAAGTACGAGATACTTTAAGCGTTTGCGCCAAACTTCTTTTCTTTCAGCATCCGTTGCAGGGAAATTCAATTTTTCACCATTTAAAATAATATTTTCATCCTTACTAAAATCGAATGGCTTACTTAAAATGGTATTATAATATACTGAAGCCTCATTTAAACGACGGGTATAAGATTCACTCATTGCGTAAAAAGACTCCAGCTTTTCACCATGAATTTCATCATCAATTTTTGACTCAAACCTTTTAAAACTGTCAATATCGCTTTGCAGGAATATCGTTTTATCATCATCTAAATCTTCGATAAACCGCTTTAATACTAATTTGGAGAAGGTGTCATCAATCTTCTTAGGGCTAAAATGCCCCTGCTCTAATAACATTCCAACATTGTGTAAGATTTTTTCATTCTTTGTTTTTGGATTATCATCCCCTCTTCCCTGCGTTTGGAAAGCTAAAAAAAGAATGGTGCCTGTGAGTACCAGAAATACTGGAAAAAATTTTTTGCTCATAATTATCTGCTGAATTTTTAGCATAAAGTAAAATTAACGATAAAATCATAGTATTTATTGGATTAACAAATGCTTTTAGACTAATGTTTTCTTAAAGAATGATAAGTGGCAGGTTTATTTATTACTTGGAAGCTGTGTAAAATTGATTTATTTGTTGAACATCTGCGGTATTTCATGGCAGTGACATAGGCGTCCGCCACGGGCGGATCAAAATTAGTTTTTCATCGCGTCATTGGCATTAGGATAATATCTTTAAACTAAATTAGATAGCTTCTTATGGGGTAGTCGACCAGGTTACAAATTTCAGTTTCAGAACTCCTTATCTTTCGCAGTTTAAAGTGCATGCTTTTCCCGAAATAACCGGGATTTTGCAATTTATCTTTTTTGTCCAGGCATCATATCCCTGAATAAACATTGTTGCTTTGATAATCCCGATAGCGTATGCGTATCGGT
>JANOTW010000314.1:0-10659 GCA_031416575.1 Ferruginibacter sp. | reverse complement strand
GGCTGCATTTCAATTTTCGCTAATGTTTTAAGGCTGTGGCCGGGGAGGACAACGGCCACGGCTGTTTGCCCTGGCTGGTGTCTCCACCAGCCAGGGAAAATTTGTAAATGCAACCAAAATCTTTTCCTGGATTTTTTATAGTAAGAAAGTTTAACTTTATGCCACGTAGATGAACATACCGAACACGGAAATATAAAGAGGATATGACTTTGTAATGCTGGATATTTTTATTGCTTCGGCTAAAATGCAGGATCTAAACCAAATAAATTAACTCATCATGCCATTACAATATTTAAAAGACAGTGATAACAACACAACTGCCGTTGTTATTCCAATAAGAGATTGGGAACAAATAACGCAAATCCATGAGGATATTAATTTGATGCTGCAACATAAAACGTCCGCTGCCAAAAAATTGAGACCATCTGATTATAGAGGTTTCATTTCTAAAGAAACAGCAGATAAATTAAATACTCTCATCGAACAATCCCGTAACAAACAGAGCAAAAAAATTAGTACATCAGACAAACCAACTAAATCGCAAATTTTGCGAGGTATTAAGCAAGCAGTTAAAGAAATTAATTTAGTTAAAGCCGGTAAATTAAAAGCTAAAGACGCCAGGAACCTTATCAATGAATTATAAATTAAAAACCATACCCAATTTTGATAAGGCATTAAAACGGCTGGTTAAAAAATACCCCTCTTTAAAAGCAGAATACATCGCATTGCTTGATAGCTTAGAAGTACAACCACAGCAAGGAAAAAATCTTGGTAACAACTGCTATAAAGTTCGCCTTGCAATTGCATCTAAATGTAAAGGTAAAAGAGGTGGTGCAAGAATTATAATTTATGTACTGGTAACTGACAAAACGGTTTTCCTCTTAGATATTTTTGATAAGTCCGAACAGGATAACATTAGTGATAAAGAACTTTTGCTATTAATTAATGAAATCAAATAAATAAGCCGATAGCTTTTATAACTGTTGGCTTTACTGCTTTTTATTTTAAATCTGCTAACACGCCAATGCAATCATTTTTAACTATTTATCCTTCACAAAAAAAAGGCTACACAAAACTTGTGTAGCCTTCGTTAAAAAATTTAGATATTGTATTACTGTACCACCACTCTTTCTGAAAATGCGAGTTCCTTTTTTTCACTTAATACTTTAACGAGGTACATGCCCCTGGCTGTTTTGCCCCTTAAACTGATAGCTTCTACCTGGTTGGGTTTGTATATACTTACCACTTTTGATTGTAATGCCCTGCCTGCGATATCCGTTAGGATGATGGTGTATTTTCCGGTAGGCTGGCCTTCAAACAGTACGTTAAACTGGGTACCTGTCAAAGGGTTTGGATAAACTTTCGCATCAGCAGGTAAAATAGCTGGTTTTATAAGATCATACCTTGCAATATCATTGGCTTCTTTTTGAGACAGGAAATTTCCATTCGCCAAATCGGATGCATTGAATGCGGGCTCACTGCTTTGTACTTTCACCGCTGCAAGGTTCTTCATATTTACTTTATACAAACCTTCAAATACATTGGCGCTGCTAACCACCAGGTTGCCATCATCATCCACCGCTGCGCCATTGGTAGTAAAGTTGCCAGGCAAGCCGCTAATGGTGCCTGTTAGTGAAGCGGTCCTGCTGGCAATATCTACCGAAAACACATTACGATTGGCGGAAACGACTACCAGTTTTCCAAAAGCATCAGCTACCATGTCGCCACCCCAACCTGTGCATTTATTATGTATTGATATCCCTTTATTGATTTCAGCATCAATTAAATTACCGAGGTCCTCCACTACCGGCTTTTTTGAAGTGCTAAATCGAATCAAATGATTGGCGTCATTGGATAAAGCGTATCCATAACCATCGGCTGCTATCACCATTCTGGTAATATGGTTTTCTTCGGGCTGGTAGCCTGCATTTGAAGGTGCGGCGATTACATTCTTTTTAACGGTAGTAAAAACCGCATCCGGTTTGCTGAGATCAAGAAAGCGGATGTCTGAAAAATGCATGGTGGCGAAATATAGCCTGTTATGCCTGGTATCCAGGGCGCATGCCGCCACTCCCATACCTGTTGGACTATTGATACCGGTTGCTTTTGAACCGGCAGCGGTTCCTGGATCATTAATTTTGAAAGCGGTTTTTTCCGCTTCAAATAAAGTTTTGTTTATTTTACCGGTAGCGATATCAACCTGCTTTATATCAGCCCAGAAAAATTTGTTATTGGCCATACCGGTGATGGCGTAAGTTTTTGATGCGTATTGGGCGGTTGAAAAAAATGAAACGGCGATAAATGTTGCGGAGAGTAGAAGTTTGTATTTCATATCAGTAGAATTTATTTTGATGATGAATATGAAAGTAGATATTAATTAGGAATATGAAATTAATTGATTACTGCTGTTTTTCCAAGTAAATTTTATGAATGGCGCCCCTCAATCAATTTCTTAACATTGGCCTTTTCAATAACATTTGCCGGCAGTTTAATAATGATAAAATCATTGCATAATTATTTTGATGAATGCATTTTTATACACAGCTTAAAAAGACCATATGCACTATAATACAAGATTACCATATAACCGCGATTTAACACCTTTAATTTAAAACGCAATAAAAGATCCCCAATGGTATGCGGTACAAGGGAGTGACACAACGATGTTGAGCAATGATCTATAGTTTGTACCAAAAAAATCCATCTCATATTTTCACTCCCGGAACATACGCATTGACCCTATTAAGCTTTAGGAGATATCCGCATGAAATTCAATTAATCCCTCCATTGGATCCTTCAACACTTTGCCCAATTGCAATTCGTAGGAAGCGCACATTTCCTTCAACACATCCCGGAAGCCAAAAGCCACGCTTCCTATAAAATTTACGGGCATGGTCCAGCTTTCCTTGTATTTGTAAACATGGTGAAAGAAAAATTCATTAAAGCCATCCTCAATTATATTTTCTATCATATAATGGCCACGGTTTTCTACCAGGAAAGGAACAAACCCAGCCAGGTAACGGTTTGGTAATGGCTTTTTATAAACCGCCTCCAGTATTTCAACCGCATTGGTATTGTACTTCGCATTGAACCTGTCCATCAGGTCGGGATCATAAGTATTATACAAATAATATTGCACCACTTTTTTACCCAGATAAGCCCCACTGCCTTCATCACCTAAAATAAAACCAAGGCCCGGACTATTCTTAACGATCTTTTTGCCGTTATAGTAGCATGAATTGGATCCGGTCCCTAAAATACAAGCCACCCCTTTTTGGTTGCCACATAAGGCTTTGGCCGCTCCCATCAGGTCGTGAGTGACTGAAATGACAGCATGGGTAAATACTTTTTGTAATACCTTTTTTACAATTTTAACATTATTTGGATTGCCGCAACCGGTACCATAATAAAATATTTCATCAGGTTCCATTCCCCTTAATTTAGTTTGCAGCTCCGATTTTACTACTCCTTCAATTTGCTCACCATTCAAAAAATAAGGGCTAATACCCTGTGTGTAAAAGGTTCTCTTTCTCTTTCCATCCAGCAAACACCATTCTGCCTTGGTTGACCCACTGTCTGCTATTAATTTTATTGACATATATCCAATTTGTAATTTGATAGAACAAACCTCAAGTTAATTAAAAAAACACTACAGCCGCATTCATGATTTTTCATTTATTTTCGTGTTTATAAGTGAATGTATGAATAAAAAAATCCAAATCTGGCTTCCTCTTCTAATTAGTATTGCTGTGGTAGCGGGTATGTTAATTGGTTATAGATTGAGAGATACCCAACCAGGGAAAAATTTCTTTTCTTTTGATAAATCCCGGCCCTTACAGGAAGTGATGAACCTTATCCAGAATAAATATGTAGATGATGTAAAGATGAACTCATTGAGTGATTCCGCAATTATCGCGGTTTTACATAAACTGGATCCTCACTCTGTTTTTATTCCGGCAGAGGACCTGCAAGGTGTAAATGAAGATATCGCCGGCAATTTTTTTGGTATTGGTATAGAGTTTAATATTTTTGACGATACCCTTCATGTGTTAAATGTAATACCCGATGGGCCCAGCTTTAAAGCCGGAATTAAGTCCGGGGATAAATTCCTAACAGTAAATGACAGCGTTATTGCGGGAAAAAAAATTACTGCCGACAGGGTGAGGAAATTATTGCGTGGCGATCTTGGTACCAAAGCTGTGGTAATGGTATTAAGAAAAGGGAAGCTGCAATCCTTTACAATCGTCCGCGGTATCATTCCGGTAAGCAGTATAGATGCAAGCTATATTATTGAAAATGGCATAGGTTATATAAAGCTCAATAAATTTTCGCAGGTTACTTACCGCGAGTTTATGCAGGCCCTGGAAGGCTTACAAAAACAGGGACTAAAAAAACTGGTTCTTGATCTGAGAGGTAATGGCGGTGGTGTGCTTGATGAAGCTACCGCTATTGCCGATGAGTTTTTAGATGGCGATAAATTAATAACCTATACCGAAGGAAAACATATTCCTAAAAGAGAATACCGCTGTGTGCGGGAGGGCTTATTTGAAAAAGGCGAGCTGGTGATATTGTCCGATGAAGGGAGTGCCAGTGCAAGTGAAGTATTGATGGGCGCATTACAGGATTGGGACAGGGCTACTATTATTGGCAGGCGTAGTTTTGGAAAGGGCCTGGTACAGGAACAATATGACCTAAGCGATGGAAGTGCGCTTCGCCTTACAGTAGCAAGATATTACACCCCCATTGGCCGAAGCATACAACGCTCTTACAACAATGGGGAAAAGGCGTATTATGATGAAATCAATAACCGCTTTCGCCATGGTGAAGTAACGGGCGCTGACCCGGTAAAAAATGATACTACCAAAATATTTGCCACCAAAAACGGTAAAAAAGTATATGGTGGCGGTGGCATAACGCCCGATATTTTTATACCGGTTGATACTGCATCTTATAGTGCTACCCTTACTAAAATATACATAAAAGGAATTATTAGTGATTTCGCTTATCATTATTATTTGCAAAACCTTCCCCAATTATCGAAGTATATAACCCCTGCTGAATTCAGCAAAAACTTTTCATTAACGGATGAAAACTGGGAACAGTTCATGGCCATCGCCGCAAAGGATTCAATTGTAATAATCAGTTTAAATGAGAAAGAAAAAAAAGACCTGGCAACCCGCATTAAATCATCTCTTGCAAGACAAATATGGCGCAACGAAGGCTTTTATGAATTGATGAATAAAGATGATATTACGGTGAAGAAGGCGATAGAAGTTTTGTCAAAATAATTAAGCCCCCAATATGGAGGCTTAATTTCTATCGCCCCTGGCCCCTGAAGGGGAGGTTCTCAACGGCCCTAATGAAGCTCTCCGGCTCCTAAAGAGAAATTTTCTACAAATTTTATGCATCAGACCCCCCTTTGGGGGCAGGGGGCTGAAAGATTAATTTATTTCACTGGAACGGGGAAACAGTTTTATTAACTTCGCCAAAATTTTAATATATGTGGCTCAATAATATTCTGGAAACCATTGGTAATACACCGCTGATCAAACTCAATAAAATAACGAAAGGCCTTCCCTGTACGGTATTGGCCAAAGTGGAGTATTTTAACCCGGGAAACAGCATCAAGGACCGGATGGCGGTAAAGATGCTGGAAGTAGCGGAGCAGGAAGGTAAAATAAAACCCGGCGGCACCATCATAGAAGGAACCAGTGGAAATACTGGTATGGGGCTTGCCCTGGCAGCCTGTGTGAAAGGCTATAAATGTATTTTTACCACCACCGATAAACAATCCAAAGAAAAGGCGGATATATTAAAAGCAGTAGGTGCAGAAGTAATTGTTTGCCCTACCAATGTAGAACCCGATGATCCCCGCAGCTATTATTCGGTAAGTAAAAGACTGGCTTCCGAAGTGCCGAATAGCTGGTATGTAAATCAATACGACAATCTTGCCAACCGGCTTGCGCATTATGAACAAACAGGCCCCGAGATATGGGACCAAACAGAAGGAAAAGTAACGCACCTGGTAGTTGCCACCGGCACTGGTGGCACTATCGTGGGAACCGGCAAATACCTAAAAGAAAAAAATCCCGATATTAAAGTATGGGCCATTGATAGTTATGGTTCCTTATTGAAAAAATATTTTGAAACAGGTACACTGGACCACAAAGAAGTGTACCCATACATCAGCGAAGGCTTTGGAGAAGATTTTGTGCCAGCCAATTATGATATGAGTGTGATTGATGAATTTACAAAAGTAACTGATAAAGATGGTGCGCTGATGGCAAGACGTATCGCTAAAGAAGAAGGTATTTTTTGCGGTTACAGTGCAGGTAGTTGTTTGCAGGGCATGTTGCAACTAAAAAGCCAGTTGAAAAAAGATGACGTGGTGGTATTAATTTTTCATGACCATGGCAGCCGCTATGTTGGTAAAATATACAATGACCAGTGGATGCTGGAAAGAGGATTTTTAGAAATGAAAACATTTAAAGACCTGATCAACGCCAGGGGATCTCAAAAGCTGATAACACTTACTCCTGCGCAAACCGTAGCGGATGCTATAGGCCTGATGAAAAAATATGATATTGAAAACATACCGGTAATGAAGGAAGGAGATAATATAGGCGCCATTTCAGCAGGCGGTTTGTTTAATATAATATTGACCAATGCCGGTATTAAAACCCAAACGATAGGATCAGTAATGGAAAAAGCCTATCCCGAAGTGGCTTTTGATTCACCCGTTGAACGTTTAAGTGTTTTTATTACCAAAGAAAACGGCGCAGTTCTCAGCAAGGATGAAACCGGAACGTTTCATGTGGTTACCAAATATGACATTATTCAAAGCCTTTCAAAATAATAACAGCGGACAAATACTTACCTGCTGAAACACATATCAATGCTGCATTTAACCAGTGCGGCATTTGTTATTTGCATTACGCTTGAAAATACGAAAGCGTATTTTTACGGATAAACAATAAGTATCCAACTCCTGTAAATGAATGAATTATTACGCTATTACCCGTATTTACTGCATAGTTAAAAAAGGGCGATATTGCTATTGTTGCCCTTCCACAACTAACGCATCTTTGTATCAGAAGTTGATTGATAGGAATTAAAAATATCAATCATATCCAACAATCCTGATAAACCAAATAGTTAGTAGTTTCAAACCCAACTATTGCTGAAAAGCAACAAAAATCCAATATCAGTCAACTTCTTTTTAAATTAAATATAAATGCCTGACCAGCATTTATAAAATAAAACCAATACCTAAGATTACTTTTAAGATCTAGCACCCTGTAGGAAAACTACAACCAATATCCCAAGTCTATGCCGTAAAAAGCGATGATGACTAGAAAGATCAAAAAAAACCAATATCCGGGTTTATGCTGTAAAAAGCGATGATAACCCAAAAAACCAGATCCAATTTCCTGAGTTTATGCCGTAAAAAAGCGATGATAACTCAAAACCGACAAAACCAATATCCTAAGCCTATGCCGTAAAAAGCGAAGATGGCTAAAAGAAAGACAACACTGAAACCAGGACTAAATTATTACGGTAATCCTTTCTGGATTGGGAGCGGTCCCAAAAAGTTTACAGCCTTTGAAAAAGTCAAAGGAATTGATCCCAAATTGCTACTTCCACAAACTATGAAAAACTAAATAGTTGTGGAAGTTTTTTATTTTACCCCCGTTCAAAATAGATATTAAAACAACAGGAATGTATTATTACATAAACGTTCAACGTAAACCTCCTGTACCATTACTGAATTACTACAAACTATACAGTATTTACTGAATGATTAAAATAGAGCAATTACGCTCTGTTTTAGTAACCATAACTGTCGCATCTTTGTATAAGAAGTTGATTGATAGGAAGTAAAAATATCAATCAAATCCAACAATCCTGATAAATCGAATAGTTAGTAGTTTCAAATCCAACTATCGCTGAAAAGCAACGAAAATCCAATATCAGTCAACTTCTTTTTAAATCTTATACACAAAGGGCCTGACCAGCCGGTTCAATAACTTATTCCGATAAAAACCAATTTTTCGGTATCCAAAAGAAAACGAGCAGTCCCATATCCAAAAGAAAACGGCCTTATCCAACATCATTACCTGTAGAAAGACAAAAAGACCGGGCACACTGAAACCAGTAATAACTAATTTCTGGAGAGGTAACCCCCTCAAACGTTTTTCCTGATCCCCCCACAGAATCACCTTCGGGATGATTTAAACAACATTGCTTCCGCATTTTTTGATCGTTCAAATAAATGTGGAAGTTTTTTATTCCGGGTGTCCCCGGCTGTTTAATTTTACGGCATGATCCTACAGTCAATATCAGATTTAAACAATTCGCCGGCACGAATAGTATCCCTCGTTCCCTCCTTAACAGAATTATTGCATTTCCTGGGTTTAGAAGATGAAACCATTGCCATCACGAAGTTTTGCGTGCACCCTAAAGAATGGTTAGGTTCAAAAAAAATTATTGGCGGCACCAAGAATATTCACGCAGAGCAGATAAAAAATTTACATCCCGATCTTATTATCGCCAATAAAGAAGAAAATGTAAAAGAGCAGGTAGAGTTACTGGCAAAAGGCCTTCCGGTTTGGCTTACAGATGTAAATAATTTAGCCGGTGCCCTGCAAATGATACAGGATATAGGCCAGCTAACCAATACAAGTGGCAAAGCAAAAAAATTAGTAGAAAATATTGCCGCCGGTTTTTCACAACTCCAAACAAATATGGTTGCAATCCCTACAGCCTACCTGATCTGGCGCAACCCTTTTATGACGATTGGCGGCGATACATTTATCAATGATATGATGAGCCGGTGCGGGTTACAAAATATATTCGCCGATAAAACGAGGTATCCTATAATTTCCATACCCGGATTAAAGGAAGCAGGTTGCCGGTTATTACTCCTTTCATCCGAACCCTACCCTTTTAACCAAAAACATATTGAAGAACTGCAGGTGTTTTTACCCGAAACAATAATATTATTGGCTGATGGTGAAATATTTAGCTGGTACGGCAGCAGGCTATTGGCGGCACCAGATTATTTTAAAAAGCTGATGGCCAAAATAAATTCCCGGCATTAATAAATGAAGCTTTCAATAATCGGTTGGTTTCAAGGAAAGGGGTCGAAACAGGTCCGCCGAATAACTCCCCTTCAGGGGTTGGAGGCAAAAACATTTTAAAAAAAGTCAAATTCACTTAATTTTGTAAAAAACAACCAACTATGAGTAAATACAAAGCCGGTGTATTGTACGGCGCAGAATTAGAAGCGCTTTACAACGATGCAAAGGACAACCAGTTTGCAATGCCTGCGGTAAACTGCATCGGATCCAACTCCATCAATGCCGTATTAGAATCGGCCGCAAAAGTAAATTCCCCGGTAATTATACAATTCAGTAATGGTGGCGCACAGTTCATTGCTGGTAAAGGGATGCCCAATGATAAATTGCAGGCCAATATTTCAGGTGGTATTTCAGGGGCGTTACATATTCATAATGTGGCCAAATATTACGGTGTGCCGGTGATACTGCATACCGATCATGCCGCTAAAAAATGGCTCCCATGGATCAGCGGGCTGATAGATGCCGGCGAACAATTTTACAAGGAAAAAGGCCAGCCACTTTTCAGCTCACACATGCTTGATCTAAGTGAGGAGCCTATTGAAGAAAATATCCATACTTCCGTAGAATTTTACAAACGCATGGCGCCTTTGGGAATGAGTATTGAAATTGAGCTGGGGGTTACAGGTGGTGAAGAAGATGGCGTGGACAACAGTGATATAGAAAATGACAAATTATACACGCAACCGCAGCATGTGGCCTATTCATATACTGAATTGAGTAAGGTAGGTAAAATGTTTACGGTGGCAGCCGCTTTTGGTAATGTACATGGTGTTTACAAACCGGGCAATGTGGAGCTTCGTCCTGAAATTTTGCACAACAGCCAGGTTTATATTGAAAAGGAATTGGGTACGGGCCCCAAGCCTGTATTCTTTGTATTTCACGGTGGCAGCGGGTCTCCGCAAAATCAAATACGTGAAGCCATCGGCTACGGCGCTATTAAAATGAATATTGACACCGATCTGCAGTGGGCTTTCTGGGAAGGCATTTTAGAAAATTATAAAAAGAACGAAGCATACCTGCAGGGTCAGTTGGGCAATCCTGATGGCGCCGATAAACCAAACAAAAAACATTACGACCCCAGGGTTTGGTTACGTAAGGGAGAAGAAACTTTCAGCAAAAGATTAGAAGTTGCATTCGACGATTTGAATTGCATTAACAGGAACGCATAAATGCAGCCCCCTCTGAATCCCCCGAAGGTGGAGGAAACGTAGGAGATTGATGCGATAGCCATGTTTATCTATTCCTTCAATTATTATTATAATGGTACTTTTTTTATTGACCAGGCTTTACAATTGCTATTATGCTTCAGTGGCGTCGCACTCTTGTACATTTTATCTGTGAGGGGCTTTAATTGCGTTTTGTTCTTTACGGTAAAGATTAGTTTTATAAACTTCCAATTAAAAAAATAAGATAGCTATCCTCCCTGCGGTGGATAGCAATTTGTTAAACTATCAAAATGAAATGATAAAAGAAGAAGATTTTGACGCAAACCTTGCCGGTGAAGATGGAGAAACGGAAG
>JANOTW010000313.1:0-10096 GCA_031416575.1 Ferruginibacter sp. | reverse complement strand
CTGGGTGTAACAATTTATTCTACCGGGGGTACGCAAAAATTTATTGAAGGCCTGCAGGTGCCTTGCGTGCCAGTAGAGTCATTAACAACTTATCCATCTATTTTAGGGGGCAGGGTAAAAACATTGCATCCCTCCGTGTTTGGCGGCATATTGGGAAGAAGGGGTATTGAAACTGATGTGCAGGAAATGAAGCAATACAATATTCCTGAGCTGGACCTGGTTATCGTAGATCTTTACCCGTTTGAAGAAACGGTTAAATCCACTACAGATGAGAATTTAATTATTGAGAAGATAGATATTGGCGGGCCATCCATGATACGGGCCGCCGCAAAAAATCATAAAGATGTAGTAGTGATCGCCGCAAAAAAGGATTATGCACTGCTGGGGCAAATCTTAAAAGACCAACAGGGAACAACTTCATTGGATCAGCGCCGCACATTTGCGATCAAAGCGTTTGATGTATGTACAGGGTACGATCTGGCCATCTCCAATTATTTCAACCAAACAACATTCGCCAATCCATTCGATAAAACAAAAACCGTATTACGCTATGGCGAAAATCCTCACCAGCAGGGGATATTTTACGGCAACCAGAACGAAATATTTGATAAGCTGCATGGGAAAGAATTATCGTACAACAACCTGGTGGATGTAGATGCCGCAGTACAACTTATAAGTGAATTTAATAACGAATCAAATTCGCAGGTTCCAAAAGCCCCCCCTTTTGGGGAGGCTGTATTCGCCATCATTAAGCATACAAATGTATGTGGCATTGCATCAAGAGGTACAGTAAAAGAAGCATGGGATACGGCATTGGCGGGTGATCCGGAAAGTGCTTTTGGTGGCGTATTGGTATGCAACGCCACTGTTGATAAAGCAACCGCGGAAGCCATCAATGAAATATTTTTTGAAGTATTGATAGCGCCTGCATTTGATGCGGAAGCGCTGGAAATTTTAAAAACAAAAAAGAACCGTATTCTTTTGTTACAAAAAAAAGGGCTCACCGCATCGCATCAATTCAGGTCTGTATTAAACGGCACATTAACACAACGGAATGATACGGGTAATTATACTGAATGGAAAGAAGCAGGTGGCAGGGAAACAACCGCTGCTGAAAAAGAAGACCTGGTGTTTGCCAATCTTGTTGCTAAACATTTAAAGAGCAATTCCATCGCCCTGGTAAAAAACAAGCAACTGATTGGTAAAGGTTGCGGACAAACATCCCGGATAGACTCCCTGCGGCAATCAATAGAAAAAGCGAAGCAATTTAATTTTGATCTTACCGGAGCCTCATTGGCAAGCGATGCTTTTTTTCCGTTTGATGATTGCGTGAAAATCGCCCATGCCGCCGGCATCACTTCGTTTATACAGCCTGGTGGTTCCATCCGCGATAAGGATTCCATTGATTATTGTAAACAAAACAACCTTGCAATGGTGATCACAGGCCTTCGTCATTTTAAACATTAATTGAATTTCTTCGTAAATGATCAACAGCAATAATTTACCCAAAGGCAAAACAGGTGGTTATCTTGCATTGGCTACCACCAGTGTATTGTGGGGCACTACCTGGGTAGCCAGTAAAATTGCCGTGTCTGAAAACCTGCCACCATTTCAAATGGCATCCATGAGACAGTTTTTGAGCGGTTGCTGTTTTGTAGTTTTCTTTATGCTGTATAAAAAATTGCCTTTACCCACGCTCAAACAATTTGGCTGGCTGTTAGTATTGGGTTTGCTCATGTTTGTATTAGCCAATGGCTTAAGCACCTGGAGCTTAAAATACATCCCCGCCGGATTAAGTGCCTTGATTGGCGCCCTGTATCCGTTTAGTGTAGTAATTATTGAGCGCATCTTCTTTAATAACCGCAATCTCACCCTGCTAACTTTTGTTGGTTTGTTGCTGGGTATTGCCGGCATTGGCATCGTATTTTACGAAAATGTATTTCAGCATCACCCGCAAGGGTTTTTGTTTGGTGTAGTATTGTCCGTATTCGCCATGCTGTCGTGGAGTGCGGGCACTATGTTCATTGCCCGCAATAAGATCAATTTAAATCCCTATTATGCTACCGGCTGGCAGATGCTGATCAGTTCCGTCATATTATTTATTATTTCAAAAACAACTCAGAATGTTATTCCCCTGCAGCAGGTTTCCTTAAAAATCTGGCTGGCCATTATATATCTGGTAGCATTTGGCTCCATCATTAGTTTTGTAGCTTTTATTTATTCCATGAAAAAATTACCGGCTGCCATCTCATCCCTTTACGCGTATATTAATCCGCTGGTAGCAATGGTTACCGCCGCCATTGTACTCCGCGAAAAATTGACCATGAATATTTTATGGGGCGCCCTGGTAACATTGGCCGGTGTGTTTTTAGTAAATTACAGCATCAAGCGCAATGGTGAAAAAATCATTGCTGAGCCGGAGCAATAAATGACTGAACTAAAATTATGCGGTTAAAGAAATATAGGATCAGAACTACATTCCTTTCGCAGTTTAAAGTGCTTCCATTTTATCTTTTTTGTTGTCCGGGCTGAAGTATTTCATGGCATTCCCGAAAAAAATGCCGAAAGGTCGGCACAGGCCGGGATTTCGCAATACAGTTTTTTGTCCAAACTATATTTCATTTCTCAACATCGTTGCATCGCCCTCTTGTACTGAATACCAATGGGGAACTTTAATTGCGTTATAATGAGCGGTTTATCAGGCGTAGTTAATGAACTGGCAGAAGGCCTCCCCTTTTGGAACATCCCGATTTTTCGGGAAAGCCTGTCCCGGTTCATCGGGAGGGACGGGGGCAAAACAGGGCCTTCAAATTATGCCTCCCTTAAAAAAAAGTTCGCCCTTAGAAAATAAATGACCTGTAAATGTTACCTCCCGATGCATCGGGATTATTAGCGAAATATCAGCCCCGGCTTATTTGGGTACTTGCCGACTTTCGGCATCCCGATGTTACACTTGAATCGGGAGTACTGAATACATTTGGGGAACTTATCCCACGTAGTAATTTAAAATACATTTTTAAATAGTGTTGTGCTTTTTCGTTGGTTGACAAAATATAAATCACTATTTTATCCCTTGCAAAGTATAGGGTGCATCCCAAATTGTCGCTACAGTTATCAGGAACGTGGTCGGTGGGACACCGACCACTCGGCGGGCTACCCCTGGCTGGTGTCCCACCAGCCAGCGACAATTTGGGATGCACCCAAAGTATAGTGAACAATTGTAATGGTTTTTCGGAGTTTAGTATGCCTGAAAAAAACTCAAAACCTTATCTGGAAATAATTTGATGAGCAGTTGATTTATCCCTTTTTTATTCCAACTGGGTTGAGATAAATAAAACATTACAGCAACATGGGTTTGGCTTTGCAATGAAGGTACACACGAGTTTACAATACCTGGCACCCAGACAAGGATATTACAAAAAACAACCCTAATCCTCCAATCCTTAAATCATAAAAACCATAGTCAGCCCTATATTACATTGGAATTACCGGGCCATATCGCAGGTGTTTGGCCTGAATTTTTTTACCGGGAAAAAGAATATCGTGAGCTGTTTCATATCCTTCATCCGCTATTTGGTTAAGCATCCGCTTTGTAGCAGATCGTTTGCTTAAACATACAATTATTCCTGCTGCCGCCACTGCGGCT
The DNA here is from genome assembly GCA_031416575.1 of Ferruginibacter sp. Taxonomy (GTDB): domain Bacteria; phylum Bacteroidota; class Bacteroidia; order Chitinophagales; family Chitinophagaceae; genus Ferruginibacter. The sequence continues at coordinate 6,450 of JANOTW010000313.1, read as the reverse complement.
ATCCCTAAAGCTATTTTGGCCGAAAGTTTCATAGTTCTATTTTTTGCAAAGATAAAAAAGCAACATACAGGCCAGCCTGATTTTATGTTAAAAGTTAGCTTTAGCAGGTTATCAAATTATAAAATGGTTTTATTTTACAGCCCTTCCTCTTTATTTATCTCAATAATAAACTGTTTGTAAACTTCTCTCCATCCTGCAAATTGCGGATCGGTCCCTAAAAAATTATTATGCCATATCGTGTTCAGTTGCCCGTTTACTTCTTTGCAAATTGAATAATAACGCATCAATTCAATGTAGGCTTCGGCTGAGGTATATTTTTGTTCGTAGAAAGAATTGGCTTCCATAAAGCAAAAAGGATGAATGCGCAATAAAGAAGGCTCATTCTTTTGAAGGTCGTACCAATAAAAAGAAGATGCTGCCGAAGCCCTGAAACCATTTATGCTGCCATATCCCATGGAGTAATCATCCGTTATCCCATTCTCCAATAATTGACGGTAACTGGCCGGTAAATTAATACGAATATAATGTTGCCTTGATCTTGCAACCTGCACTTCGCTCATTGTTTCCAACCGATCTTTTTCTTTTTGTAATAATGCTGGTTTATCCCCACTTTGCCACGAAGGATGAATGCCAATCTTATATTTGCCGGCATGTTGCTTTATCAATTTCCACATCGCCTTTTTATGCGGCAATATATTTTTATCATACCGTCCATTCTCCTCCGCCAGTAAAAAAAAATAAACCGGCTGCAGTTTGTATTGGCTGTGCAATTCGTTCAGCCAGTCATAGACATCAAAAGGATCCTTCCCTAATCCCATCAAAACCTTTAGCCGGTTGAATGAAGGTGACTTAAGAAAGGCACCAGTATTTCTCAGCCAACCTTTGTGTTTATATGAAAAGGCCATGTCAATATCGTAGGTAGGCAGAAAGGTGAAAGGTGAATGGTGAATGGTGAATCCGGGAAACTTACTTTGTAATATTGTCATAAAATTACCAACCCAAATATTAATCAGCGGCAGGTGTAAAAAATTCTCTTTAAATGCTAAAGAATTCTCATGAGCGTATCTTCCATACATATCCTTTTTATGGGGCAGGTATTCTTCGTAACGGCTGAGAAGATAAAAAGATGCGGCAAAAATATCGAATGGGAAATCCACCTGTTCAGTTTTGAAAAATGCTTTATAATTATTCGCTTCAAAGCATCGGATATTCTGCTCCTGAATAGTATTTTCAAATAATAATCCACAATTGCCAATCGTCAAATGATCATTAGCAATTGCTTCATTTGCGTATTTCAATTTTATGCCATTGTAATTTTTAAATGCCGCCGGATCTGTAGTAGTTAAAAAATCCACCAACATTATTTCTTTAAAAATAAAGTGGCAGATATACTGTAAGCGGGGAGATGTAGTTGGAACGTATAAAAGGAGTTGCATTAAGCTTGATAAATATCTTTCAATGCGATACTGATTTGTAATTTGGGCAAATCAATTACATCTGTTAATGAAGTATAGGTATCGGTTTGCCAATCATTATCCGCTATTTTTTTATGAACAATTACCAGGTGTTTACCGGGCTCCGCTAAAAGATAATATTGAAGGGTTTCAAGTTTTTGATATTGAATGAATTTATCGACCATATCAAAATTGCGGGTGCTTTCGCTCAACACTTCAGCGATTAAAACAGGTTGCGGATCGTAAAATTCATTTTCTTCGGGAAAGGCAACCATCACATCGGGATAAAAAAATATGTTTTCACTTTTGATAAATGCCTTAACCTGCTCCGATGAAATATCGAAATGTTGATTCACCAATCCCTGCCTGAATAAGAGAGTAAGGAAAAATACTATTTGATTGTGGAGTTTTGTTGTACCTGCCATTTCAATTAAATTTTCAAAATAATATTCATGCCTCACTTCGCTTTTTTCTTCAAAAGCCAAGTATGCTTCTGTACTTTCAAATTTCTTATATTCTTTTATTGGTTTCATCTATTTCAAATATACAATAATTTAAAGCTTAAACCGCTCCCTCCACATTTCATTGAATGTCTTTTGGCTAAAATCCAGGTCGCTTCTATGCTCCTTCCAGCCTTTAAATAATCCATTCACCACTTTGTTTTTTAAATCGCCATTTCCCATATTCATCATGCTTCTTTTTAAACTGGCCATCTTCCATATCTTCCAGGCCATCTTTTCCGGGAATGTGGCCAGGCCTTCTTTAACCGATTCATGCCGATTGTCCAACAACAACTCATGAAGGTTAATTTTTACTGCACATACTTCCGTACACGCCCCGCAAAGTGATGAGGCATAACTTAAATGTTTAAAATCTTTCATGCCCTGCATGTTGGGGGTTATCACACTACCAATGGGGCCGCTGTAAGTGGCGCCATAAGCATGGCCGCCAATATTTTTATATACCGGGCAGGCATTTAAACAAGCGCCGCAACGAATACAATACAGGCTTTCCCTTTGCCTGGGGTTTTGTAAAATATCCGTACGGCCATTATCTAATAATATCACATACATTTCTTCCGGTCCATCTGTTTCGTTGGGTTGCCTTGGCCCGGCAACGATGGTATTATAGACGGTAACTTTTTGTCCTGTTCCAAATGTAGAAAGCAGCGGCCAGAATAATTCGAGGTCAGTCAATGAGGGGATCATTTTTTCTATGCCGACAATTACAATATGTGTTTTAGGGAAGGCGCAACTTAGTCTGGCATTGCCTTCATTTTCGGTAATGGCAATGGCGCCAATATCGCTGATGATAAAATTGGCGCCCGTTACACCTACCTCGGCCTGAACGTATTTTTCCCGTAAAATATCCCTTGCTACCAGTGTTAGTTCCTGCGGGGTAAGGTTAATGGAAGTGCCTAATTTTTCATGAAAAAGTTTAGCGACATCTTCCTTGCTTTTGTGCATTGCCGGTGTTACAATATGGTAAGGAGCTTCGCCATCCAGTTGTTGTATGTATTCACCCAAGTCGGTTTCCACGCTTTCGATGCCATTTTTTTCAAGTGCGCCATTCAGGTGAATTTCTTCCGTGACCATGCTCTTGCTCTTCACTAATTTCTTGCAATTCTTTTCTTTACAGATGCGGAGTACTTCCTCAATTGCCTGTTGCGAATTTTCCGCCCATATTACTTTGCCACCTCGTTTGGTAAAGTTGAGTTCAAATTCTTCCAGTTGCTGATCCAGTGTTTCAATGGCACGCCATTTTATATTCTTGGCTCTTTCCCGTGCAAGGTTTACATCTGCAAACTGCTCCTTACCTTCCGGTACTTTGGAGTTGTATTTTCCAATATTAAAATTGATCTTACGGCGATGATCCAGGTCGGAAGCCTTGATGGTACTTTTTGCTATAAAGGTTTTTGCTGTATCAGTCATATTATTTATTATTAACCGGTTGTTGAATATCATGCCGCCAAAATAATTCCAATTTGTTTTCTACTTATAACGTGGGTAAAGTTCCCCAAAGGTAAGCGGTACACGGGTATCCAAATAAACCGGGGGTTGATGTACCACAAATTACGACTTCCAAAATTTACGGGTCATTCATTTTCAAAGGACGAACTGTTTTTTGTAGGGTGGCGTAATTTGAAGGCCCTGTTTTGCCCCCGGCCCTCCCGATGAACCGGGACAGGCTTTCCCGAAAAATGCCGAAAGGTCGGCACAGGTCGGGATGTTCCAAAAGGGGAGGCCTTCTGCCAGTTCATTAACTACGCCTGATGAACCGCCCGGTATAACGCAATTAATGTTCCCCAAAGGTATTCAGTACAAGAGGGCGATGCAACGATGTTGACCAGGGAAATATCGCTTGGACAAAAAAAACTGAATTACGAAACCCCGATTTTTATCGGGAATGCCATGAAATACTTCAACCCGGACAACAAAAAAAATATGGTTGTATAGAAGGGTCCCGATACGCTTCTCTATCGGGATAGACTGTCCCGATACGCATACGCTATCGGGATTATCAACGCAACAATGTTCATTCAAGGCCCTGATGCCCGGACGAAAAAGATAAATTTAAAAATCCCGGTTATTTCTGGAAAAGCATTCACTAAAACTGCGAAAGACATGGAATCCTGAATTTGTTGATTTTTTTCTATTGTAGTTAATGATTACCAAACAGGCGCCACAACATTTCGCAGGGCAGTAGAAAAATTTTAAAAGGACATCAGGAAAACATACTGATCATCTTCCAAACATGCGGTCAAGTTCGTTTTTCTTAAATGCCGTGTAGGTAGGTTTGCCATTGGGCGTAATATTGGGCAAAGCGCAAATAAACAGGTCCTGCACCAACGATTTCATTTCTTTTTGCGTAAGTGCTTTACCCGCTTTGATGGCCTGCTGCCATGCCAGGGAACGCAATAACTTTTCTCTTTTACTGTATTTAAGATCGTTGCTGAAATGCTTGTATTGCTCCAGCATTTTTTCGATGGCGGTTTTTTCGTTTCCCTGATCCACATCCGCTGGGGTGCCTTGTATTACAAATGTATTGTTGCCAAAGGGTTCTAAATGATAGCCCAGGTAATGCAGGTCAGGAAGCAGTTCCTTTAATACTGTCACATCGGCTGCGGCTAATTCCATCGTTTGTGGAAAAAGGCTTTGTTGTATGGCGATTGGTTTACCATCCACGGCTTTCAAAAATCGCTCATACAAAATACGTTCATGTGCATTTTGCTGGTGAATAACAATAAAGCCTGCATCATTTTGTGCCAGGATGTACGTACAATGCATTTGTTGTAATGGCGTTTCTTCCTGTATTTGCGGGCGTTTTTCCGTATAAAGCGGTACAGTGTCATTGGTTGGTAAAGCAGCGTTTGGTGCCTTAAATTGATCGTCCGTCAATGGCGGCTGACCCTTCGAAGCAGGTTCATAAAAATCCCGCCAGTGTTTCAGTTCGCTTTTTTTTTCAATAAAATGAGCCTGGTTCTTTTGGGTAAAAGTATTGTACAGTGATGAAGAAGCCGCCGAAGATTTTCTTTCCTCCGTAAATGGTTTACTTACCGCATCCAGGTGTTGTATGGATGAATCCAATTCAAAATCGAGGGTAGGTGAAATGCTGAACTGGGCCAGCGCATGCTTTACCGCACTTTGTACAAACGCATACACGATCTTCTCATCTTCAAATTTTATTTCCTGTTTTGTGGGATGTACGTTGATATCCAATTGCGCCGGATCAAGGTCAATGAACAACGTGTACATCGGGAAACTATCTTTGGCGATCATCGAATCAAAAGCGCCCATCACCGCATGGTTGAGATAGGCGCTTTTTATAAACCGGTTGTTCACGAAAAAGTATTGATCGCCCCTTGTTTTCTTTGCCGTGTCGGGCTTGCCTACAAAGCCATATACGTTCATATAATCCGTTTGCTCCTGCACACTTACCAGCTTGGCATTGTAATTATTACCCAGTAATTGCACAATGCGTTGCTTTAAAGTGCCTCTTTCCAAATGAAAAACCTGCTGGCCATTACTGATAAATGAAAAGAAAACATCGGGGAACGACATGGCTACGCGGATAAACTCATCTACTATATGCCGGAGCTCGGAAGGATTGCTTTTTAAAAAATTCCTGCGGGCGGGAACATTAAAAAAAAGGTTTTTCATGGCAATGCTCGTGCCCTGTTCCATGGCAATGGGTTCCTGCTTTTTTACCACGCTGTTGTCTATTTCAATATAAGTGCCGGTGGTTTCCGCTTCCTTTTTTGATTTTAATTCTACCTGGGCAACAGCGGCGATACTTGCCAGCGCTTCGCCCCTGAAGCCCATTGTTTTAATATGAAACAGGTCTTCAATATTTCTTATTTTGGAAGTGGCGTGCCTTTCAAAACTCATACGGGCATCTGTTTCGCTCATGCCCTTGCCGTTATCAATTACCTGTACCAATGCTTTTCCGGCATCATTTACAACTAATTTTATTTCGGTAGCACCTGCATCCACGGCATTTTCCAACAATTCTTTTACAGCGCTGGCCGGCCGTTGAATTACTTCACCGGCGGCGATTTGATTGGCGATATTATCGGGTAATAATTGAATGATATCTGGCAAAATAACTCCTTTATTTTTTTTGCGAAATTACGGAGATAATAAGGTTAATGGATAATAAGGTTAATGGATAATTGATAATTGTTTAATGGATAATGTTGGATTACTGACTTCTCTCAAATATCTATCGGGCTAAATGATGCCAATTATTTTATTTGAAGAAATATGTAGATTATGATTGGCTTAATCCCAGATATACAAAAGATTTATTTTGGCGGTACAATTGTTTGGTAACCCCGCAAAACTTGAAATGCACCCAATTCTTCCTATTTTGCAAACATATCTTTTCCATATTATGATGAAAGTTTATTTACTCTGCTGTAGTGCGCTATTTTTTTTACAAACAAAAACAACCGCACAAAATAATTCAATCGCCACCAATGTAAAAGCAAGCGCCT
>JANOTW010000312.1:0-6728 GCA_031416575.1 Ferruginibacter sp. | reverse complement strand
TTAAGCATATTGAACAAAAAATAATCACTTTTTTATCCCTTGCAAAGTATAAATAAGGTTACGCTGCAATTAATCGAAAAGGGTATCAAAGAATCAGAGATCAGGAACCCTCCTTTGGAGGGCAGGGAGGCTGTACTCTTGAGGGAAACTTTAGTCCCCGATTAAATGACACTCTTGTACTTTTTAAGCTTAAAGAACAAAAAATAATCACTTTTTTATCCCTTGCAAAGTATAAATAAGGTTACGCTGCAATTCATCGAAAAGAGTATCAAAGAATCAGAGATCAGGAACCCTCCTTTGGAGGGCAGGGAGGCTATACTGCATCATATTCAATATCAAATCCGGATTGGGGCAGTTTTGAAGGTATTTTTCACTTTCAGCAATTGTACAAACCCCGGGGTAATCACCTTCCTTTAAATTCATATCGCCAATTACCTGAAAATGCAGGTGGGGCGGCCAATTGCCATTTTCATGTGGTTTACCAAAGTGAGCTATCCTCTCCCCCCTGTTTACATATTTACCGGGGTGCAGTTGAGCAATATCATCCAAACTCACATGGCCGTATAAAGTATGAAATACAATGGTATCCAACTGGTGCTGTATAATAATAGTAGCCCCGTAATCACCAAAATTATCATTGAAAGCAAAACTGTGTACCATACCACCTACCGGCACAAAGACTTCTGTTCCTGCCGGGCCCCAAATATCAATACCGAGGTGGATGGAACGGTTCCCGGCCACTCCCCAACCTTCCCCGCTGGTTATTGGGAAGTTGTTTGAAGGCCCCGATGGTTTAAAGAGGCCGCTTCTTTTGTAAAGCACCCTGTTTTCATTGTAGCCGCCGATACCAAATTTAGCATGGTGGCTTTCCAACTTCGTATCAATGTATTCAGAAAATTTTTGCGTATCGGCAATATCAGTTGTGGCCAGTTCTTTATTGGAAGAGGTAAAATCAAAGTGAAATAATTTTTCCTTTGAGGGGTTAAAATTTATGACCGGGTGAAAGGCCACCCTGTTCTTTATTAATACATTTTCTATTTCAGTTTTCATATATTGAAGGTATATCTAACAATTGATAATGGTATATTTGAGAATTTTCATGCGCCTTTAAAAGATGATTTTTGAAATAAAAATGCCAGGCATCATTCCCGGCATTTTTTTAAAGTATGCTGGTTCAATTCTAAATTACCACATTCACCATTTTGTTCTTTACATAAACGATCCTCTTCGGGTCTTTGCCATCCAGCCATTTTTGTACCACGTCATTTTGTAAAACAATTGCTTCTACTTCTGCCTGTTCAAGGTTTAAAGCCAGGTTGATATTGGCACGCACTTTACCATTGATGGAGATGGGGTATTCCTTAAAAGATTCCACCAAATATTTTCCATCAAATGTTGGATAGGTTGCATCCAATATTGTCCCTTCGTTTCCCAACTGGCCCCATAATTCTTCGGCGATATGTGGTGCATAAGGCGTCAATAAAATCAATACATTTTCCAATATTTCTTTCTTATGGCATTTCATATCCGCCAGTTCATTTACACAGATCATGAATGTACTTACTGCTGTATTAAAACTAAAGCGTTCGGTATCTTCTTCAATTTTTTTGATAGTGCGGTGCAGTACTTTCAACTCAGCATCTGTGGGCTCTCCCCCCGCCCTCTCCGAAGGAGAGGGAGCCGAAGACGTCCAGATTGAACCTTTCCCTTCATCAAAAAACAGGCGCCATAGTTTGCGTAAAAAACGATGTACGCCTTCAATGCCTTTGGTATCCCATGGCTTGCTTTGCTCAACAGGGCCAAGGAACATTTCGTACATGCGGAAGGTATCGGCACCGTATTTCGAAACAAGTTCATCAGGGTTTACAGCATTCAACTTGCTTTTACTCATTTTCTCTACTTCCGGTTCACAGATATATAAACCATCGTCCTCAAAAATAAAGGCAGCATTATTGTAGTCTGGCTTTTCCTTTTTAAAGTTTTCAATTTGTAAAATTAGGCCGTCAACAATATTTACATTAACATGAACTTTCGAACAGCTAAAACCTACAAACTGATCATTTGAGCCAGTCAATTTTGCATGTTCCATTACTTGCTTAGCAATTTCATTAATTAGTGGGGAGTCTCTTTTTTCAGTTTCTAATTTATTATATAAACTTGTAGAAATAAACAGAGGGTTTTTATTATAAACACTTAAAGTAGCTTCTACATTACTGTTTTTAAATTTCAAGAATGAAACCATATAAACTAACCTGCTACTCCCTTGTATCATCCCCTGGTTCACCAATTTCTTAAACGGTTCATCATGCCCGATATATCCAAGGTCAAATAATATCTTCGTCCACATACGGCTGTACAATAAATGGCCTACTGCGTGTTCGGTGCCGCCTATGTAAATGTCCACCTGGTTCCAGTAATTGCTGGCTTTGCGGTCGCAAAAAGTTTGGTTGTTTTTGGGGTCCATGTAGCGGAGGAAATACCAACTGGATCCTGCGTAACCGGGCATGGTGGAGGTTTCGCGTTTGACCTCACCCCCAGCCCCTCTCCAAAGGAGAGGGGAGCCTGACCCTGCGAATGCCTGGCTCTTTTCTTTTTCTGAGTTACTTGCTCCTTCAACTGTGTGGCTCTTTTCTTGTCGCAGTCTTTGAGAGATTTTATTTAGTACCGCTTTCAAATTATTCTTTACTTCCGCATTAGTAAAACGGATCATTTCGAAACCGTTTTCCGCTAACCAGTTTTGCCTTGCTTCATCAAACCTTTTTTGTTGTTCTTCATCGTGGTATTCACCATCAATTTCAAGGATTAATCTTTTATCCAAACAAACAAAATCCGGAATATAACCAGCTATGGGATGTTGCCTTCTAAACTTAAATCCATCAATCTGCCGGTTTCTAACCTGTTTCCAAATTATGGCTTCAGCTTCAGTAAAATTTTTACGGTTTTCTTTGGCAAAAGCCAACGTATTTTTCCATTCTTCAACAGAGCTGTTAAAATAGCCAGGTTCACCCGTTTTAGTATTCTTAACTGAAACTTGATTAGCTGGCTCTATGTCCCTGTGAACTAAAGTTCCCCTCTCCTTTGGAGAGGGGTTAGGGGTGAGGTCATTGAGGTTCACCCACTCCCTAATATTCGCCAGCGGCCCTTCTCCATCCGGCCCCGGGCCATATTGATCTACATGAGGTAATTCCAATGGTAATTCATCCGCATCCAACGGTATCGCTACCCCATCACTCCAGATGATGGGGAATGGCTCGCCCCAATAACGCTGGCGGCTAAATCCTGCATCCCGCATTCTATAGTTTACTTTGCGCTTGCCAATACCCTGTTCTTCAATTTTATCAACTGCCACGCCAATCGCATCCTTCATCATAAGCCCATTTAAAAAACCGGAGTTTTGCAAATTGGCTTCCTTTGTAGCGTTTGCTTCTTCCCCGTTAAAATGTTCACCGATAATATTGGTAATGGGGATATTGAAATGTTTGGCAAATAAAAAATCCCGCTGGTCGCCGCAAGGCACCCCCATAATAGCCCCTGTGCCATAACCCGCCAATACATACTCCGCTATCCAAATCGGTATTTCCCTGCCGTCAAAAGGATTGATGGCATAAGCTCCCGTAAAGCAGCCCGTTATTTGTTTTACTTCGGCTAATCGTTCCCGCTCACTACGGCTTTTTACATAAGTCAAATATTTTTCTATTTCCTCTTTTTCATCAGCAGTAGTTATTTGCTTTACCAGTTCATGTTCCGGGGCCACTACCATAAAGTCAACACCAAAAATGGTATCGGGCCTTGTGGTGTAAACCCTTAAAAGTTTATCATTGTTCCTGATGGCGAAATCCATCTCCGCTCCCTGGCTTTTGCCGATCCAGTTTTTCTGCATCTCCTTCATGGCATCACTAAATTCAATACGCTCCAATCCTTCCAGTAGCCGGTCGGCATATTCCGTGATACGCAGATACCATTGACGCATTTTCTTTTTCTCTACCGGGTGGCCGCCGCGTTCGCTTACACCATTCACCACTTCATCATTGGCTAATACGGTACCCAATGCTTCGCACCAGTTTACCTCGCCGAATGCGCTGAATGTTAAGCGGTAGTTCATCAATATTTCCTGCTTTCTTTTTTCAGCAAAGGCATTCCATTCATCCGCTGAAAATTTAGCCTTTTTATCTCCCAGGCTTGTATGGTTCACATTTCCTTCCGCTTCAAATATTTTCAATAACTCAGAAATGCGTTCAGCCTTATTGGTCATGCGATTGTACCAGCTATCAAATATTTGCAAAAAAATCCATTGTGTCCATTTGTAGTAGTTAGCATCGCTTGTCCTTACTTCCCTGTCCCAATCGTAACTAAACCCAATTTTATCCAGTTGGCTTCTAAATGTCGCGATGTTTTTTTCAGTGGTCACTGCGGGGTGCTGCCCTGTTTCCAAAGCATACTGCTCGGCGGGCAAACCAAAACTATCATAGCCCATCGGATGAAGCACATTGTACCCTTTCAACCTTTTATAGCGGCTGTAAATATCACTGGCGATATAGCCCAGCGGATGCCCCACATGCAAGCCTGCCCCACTCGGGTAAGGGAACATATCAAGCACATAATATTTGGGTTTTGCGGAATCATTCGAAACCTTGTAAACTTTATTTTCCTTCCACTGTGCCTGCCACTTTTGTTCTATCGCATTAAACCTGTATTCCATTGATTGTTAACTATTGTATTTTGAATATTTATTTATTGTTACCGGATTTATGTCATTTTCAACATGGTTGTATTAATATGAGTGCGGTTCATCAGAATTTTCTTGTACCTAATAATATTCAGCCGATCACCTCATGTTTTCATTTATTTTTCAAACAACATTTCCAACTGTGAAAGAAAAGTTATTTTACGCCTTGCACATCCCTGCACTATCATTCAATAAAAATATATTTGGCGGGCAATCGTTTGATGGTGGGCAAAAGTACAGTAAAGCAGGTAAAATCCTTTACTTTTGCCCCCGTTGGTTTATTGAAATTTTAAACCTGTAAACCCTGTATCCAACAGTTGACACCTGTCTGTAAATCATTCGGGCAGCCATTAAAAAAAATAACCCATGTCCCAATTCGGAAAATCTTCATCATCCAAACGCAGCAAACCATCTTATGCTTATGCCATTATAGGCGTTTCCCTGGTATTATTTCTTTTTGGCATTGTAGGATGGTTGTTTTTAAACCTTAAAAAATCTGGGGAAATGTTTAGGGAAAATATCCAGGTGCATGCCTGGATAACACCATCAGCCGCTAAAAAACAAGTGGATTCCCTGGAACAATATATCGCCTCGCTTCCTTATGTAAAAACAGCGGAATATGTAACCAGGGAAAAAGCCGTACAAAAATGGAATACTGAAAACGATAGTTCCTGGAAAAAATTCATCACCAATAACCCTTTACCGGAAAGCATTGATTTTTATGTAAAGGCCGATTATATGGACAAAGACAGTTTGAGCATTTTAAGCAATTACCTCCAATCAAATTTCTCAGGCGTAATGTCTGAATTTCAATATCCAAAAGAAACGGTGAGCTATGTTAGTTCATATACCAAATACATTGCAGTAGGTATATTGGTTTTCGCGATCATCCTTTCCATTATAGTCATTATATCCATTGATAATACCATCAGGCTGGCGATGTACAGCAATCGTTTTTTAATAAAAACCATGCAAATGGTAGGCGCCACCCGTGGATTTATTGCCAAACCACTCAATATAAGGGCCATCATCAATGGATTAGTTGCAGCGATTATCGCCATTATAGCAGTATTTGGATTTATTTTACTGATAGAAAATTTTATTCCCTGGCTTCGTTTGCTACGGGACGGACGAAATATGGTATTGATCGTATCCGGCATACTGATACTGGGCATCACCATTTCGTTGATAAGTACCCATCGTTCCGTTTTGAAATATTTACAGATGAAACTGGATGACCTTTATTAATTGATAATTTGTTTAGGCTTCGATCAATGGTAAACTTTGGAATGTACCTGGTTATTGAGTACTATTTGAAAATTATTACTTTTATTTGCACTTTAAAATAAACTACCATGAGCATTGATAAAAAACAAACCGCGGCCAAAGGATTATTTGGCAAAGAAAATTATATGCTGATGCTGGCAGGGTTGATAGTGTTGGCAATTGGATTCTTTTTAATGGCAGGTGGCAAAAGTGCCGACCCAACAGTTTTTAACGACAACGAAGTTTACAGTACCACAAGAATAACAATAGCGCCTATGCTAATTATCGCCGGCTTTGTAATTGAAATATTTGCCATTATGAAGAAACCGAAGGAGGGGTTGGGAAGTAAATAAAGTTTATAAAGTAAATAGGGTAAATAGGGTAAATAAAGTAAATAAGGTAAATAGGGTAAATAGAGTATAAAAAGTAAATAGGGTAAATAGGGTAAATTAAATAAATTAAGTATAAAAAGTAAATAGGGTAAATAGAGTATAAACCTATTCCAAAAGTAATTAATGCAGATGCGATGTTTTAATATCGCATTTTTTATTTGAGTAAATAATTGCATGAACTGTCAACTTCAAACTTAACTTAATTACTTTACAACCCCGGCGCCACCTTCTTTTAGCAAATTGAAATACAAGCTCTTTTTATTTTTATTTACCCGGCATTTGTTTTTCATGGCATCATCGTTGCCACGCTCGGTTCAAAGGCATACCATTGGGGATCTTTACCT
>JANOTW010000311.1:0-5012 GCA_031416575.1 Ferruginibacter sp. | reverse complement strand
TGTATTTGCGTTATCATCAGATGGCCTTAATTCATCCTGGGCAAAAAGGGTGGGGGCCAGGAGGAAGTTGAAAAAAATGAATGTTATAGTTTTTATGATCGTGATCATTTAAAGGTTGGTTGTTGTTTGTAAAAACAATTTATTTAATCCATGTTATTACAGCCATGCTTCTTTTTTGTCCGGGCTTTGGAATCAATGGGCAACATCGTTGCATCGCCCTCTTGTACCGCATACCTATGGGGATCTTTAATTGTGTTTTATGATTACTATACCCAAGTCCGTTTTTTTATTGTATCGCACCTGGATTTTGCAGTACCCTTTGAATTGCACTGCCCTTTAGGGCAGTGAAATTCAAATATATTTTTCACTTTGGCTTTAGCCAAATAAAGAATTTGGCTAAAGCCAAAGTGCTAATTTGTAATCCTGTTCCCGGCCTGAAGGCCGGGGCAATTGATTTCCTGAGCAATTGAATTCCTTAGCTAAAATTACATTGGCCTGCGAAACCTTAATGGATTTCCTCATTTGCTTTTTTACTAAGGTTAAAAAGGCCTGCGGCCCTTATTTTAATCAAACATCATTTTTTACTTCCACCAATAGTTTGCTTTTGCTGCCTGTAATGATCGGCCCGCATATCATCTACGTCATCCATTTCGGGGCCTTGCATAATTTTTCGCCAGTCAATATCGCGGTTGTATTTTTTCATCGCTTTATCCACATCAAAAATACGTTCATCATGCTTCTCTAAAGTATAGGGCGTATAATCCGGTTTACCGGTAAAAAAATCCTGCAATAAAGAAGCGGTAACATCGTACTGATTTACATACGGCACGCCCAGTATATTATAAATGGTTTTTAGGATAGACCCGAAGTTAGCGTGGGTATGGCTTACATAACCCTTCTTTACGTAAGGCCCCGCCATCATTAAAATACTACGGTGTGCATCAATATGGTCAACCCCTCCCTGCGGATCATCTTCCGTAACAATCACGAGCATATTTTTCCAGTACCTGGTACGGGAAAGAAAATGCAATATCCTGCCGAGCGCCAGGTCATTATCCGCCATAAAAGAATGCGGGAAATAGTAACCATCCTCCGGTCTTGCTTTTGCTGTATGATCATTGGGTACCTGCATGGTTATTAATGAAGGCATGGGTTGCTTTCCTTTGATCCACATTTTTGTAAATTCTTCTTCAAACTGGTTCATCCTGAACTGGTCGGGAATATTGGTATTGTAGCCTGCATAATTATGACTGGTACGGTTAAATAATGCATTCTGCATGGGTACCATCACGGCATGTGCGGCCCCGGTAGCGGTATCACTCCATTCTTCCCTTACATGCGCCGTTTCATTGGCTTCGCCAAAATTATAAAAAGGGATATTTTTTCTTTCAAGGGCTTCCCACAATCCCCCTGTCTCCGCATAATCCTCGGGGTCCATGCTTCCCGTAGAACCCGGGTAGCGGCGGCCGGGCGCTTTGGAAAAATATTTCGCGGTTTTATCCACACTTGAATTGGCTTCTACCCACTCATTTGGAATTACGCCCACCATCCAGTGGTGGCCATGAATAGAGGCATCGCTATCACAATAAAAATTATCACTGAAAGAAAACTGTTTCGCCAGTTTATGGTGATTGGGCGAAACCCTGAGGTTGGGAAACCTGCCCCGCAAAGAATCAGGAACCGTGTATTCACAATTTACACCAAACCTTGCCAATGTCCTGTCGCCTTTACCTTTTTTTAGCTGGCCCAAAACTTCATCATAAGTCCTGTTTTCCTTGGTGATATACACCACGTATTTTATAGGGCTGTTGCGCAAGCCGGGCAATGCGGGCAAAGGATTTTTTGAATCATCTTTTACCAGGCTGCTTACAAAAGTATTATTGATGGTTTGGTTAGTGTAGGCTTTTAATTGCGCAGGTGTTGGCATCATCACTTTTTGAAAACTGCCTAACTGTATGTCGCCAATATAAGTGCCCTGTGGCGGTGCAACAAAACCGGCGCCGCCATTTGGCCCTGCACCAAGCCCCCTGCAGGTGATGATGTATATTTCTTTTTCGTTGTTGGATAATTGAACCCTTGTTGGCCCCCAACCAGTTGGTATCAGCCCTTTGGTAGTTTTGGTTTGCACATCAATTACCGCCACCGCATTAAAACCCAGCAATGCTACGTACAATGTTTTTTCATCCTTGCTCAGTGTAATTCCGAATGGCAGCAATCCACGGAATTTATCAATGCGGTGATCCACTTTTATAGGGATATGCCCCAGCAGTTTATGGTTCCTATAATCTATAATGGAGATATTATCATTGGTCGCATTGGTAACGTAGGCAAAGTTTTTTCCCACCGCAATTGAATTCGGGCTTGCCCCGCCAACTACTTCCGCTTCTTCAATCATCTCCCCCAACTGGTGGCCGGTTTTAAATTTGTCAATCACATTGTTGGTAGCAAGGTCAATGGTAAACACACTCATTGCTTCGGGTGAGTGGGGGCTGCCTACTCCCGGGATCATCTTGCCTTCCACTTCCGTTCCATTTATTGATTCCTTCGTATTATCGCCATAAGGATGGTGGGGGATCATCATTGAATTATAATTCTCCTTCGTCATTCCTTCTATTAACGGATAGGCATACATTCCCACATTTGCAACGAAGGCCGTTTTAGTATCAGCGCTTATTGCCAGGCCAAATGGCTGACGGCCGGCAGGTATGGATGCGGTGATTTTTTTATTGGCAATATCATATCGTACCAGCCGAAAATTACCCCTGTCCAGGATCAGTAATTCGTTGTTGGTTTTATTTAATAACAGATCGGAAGTAAAGCTGTCATCAAATTCAATGCCGCCCACTTTTCCATTTAAAGAAATGGAATCAATGCGCTGAAACTTTTCAATGTCATATACGATCACCGCTCCATTATCGCCGCCACTTAAATAAACGGTTTTTGAATCATCAGCAAATGCAACGCCGAGAAATGAGCCATGTGGTAAGGCCGAAGGAATTATTTTATTGATGGCGGGATCATTTTTAAAAGGGCTTTCATTTAATGGCTTATGAGCCAGGGGGGAATTTAGTTTGCTATTATATCCTGGTACCCTTGTATTTTTTAATGTTACAAGGTCAATAATAGTGAACACGCCATTGTGCAGCGTTACAGCCTTTTTACCGTTGGGCGAAATGGCCATGCCAAATGGATCGTTTGTAATACGGATAAAATTTCCGGCTGGTGTAAGTAAGCGGCCACTGGGTAAAACGGAAATTCCTTTTTCATTGATGGTACAATATTGATTGATGCCGGGAACCTGCAGGATATTTATTTGCTTTTGCGCAGTGGCGGTTAGCGCACAAAAAATGAATACTGGAAAGATGCAATATTTTATTTTCATTTTGAAGTAAATTAAAACAAGGCGAAACTAAGAAAGTTTCGCCTTTAAGGGAATTCCATTTTATGAGCCCTTTTCACCAGTTAGCAAACGGACGATATGTGTGCGGTTCCACAGGAACAATATGTGGGTAGCGAATTGATGAATTGCCTTGTATAACGCAATTAAAGATCCCCATTGGTATTTAGTACAAGAGGGCGACGCAACGATGTTGAGAAATGAAATATAGTTTGGACAAAAAACTGTATTGCGAAATCCCGATTTTTTTCGGGAATGCCATGAAATACTTTTGCCCGGACAAAAAATGAATTAAAATCAAATACCCTGAAAAGATTATTTTATGATCCACATCTTCGCATTGATATCATCCTTTCCGCTAAATTGGGATTGGATGGCACTATTGACATTGCCAAGATTGATTGACTTTTCAGAAACAGGGTACTCAAACCTTAATGCTACCCTTTGGCTATTGCCGGTGCCAGGGCCTGTATGGAATACCGGGGTACCCGTGCGGCGCCAGTTGTAATACGCTTCCCAATCATCCGGGCTGATATTCCAGGTATCGGAATTGATCGGGACACCGTCAACAACATACAAAGTAATATTTCCACCCCGCAGCAGCACTTGCGGATTGCCCAATAATTCGGCGGAAGCCCCTACCGTGAGGCCTGCTACTTTACCCACCAATGAATTAATGGGATTGGGTTCCCGGGCTTTTATCAGGTCCCTGCCTTTTACTTCCTGCGTTGAATAACCAATGATCCTTTTTTCTTTTCTAATTCCCAATGCAGTTACCACCACATCACTTAATTGCTTGCTGTCCGAATTAAGCTGAATGGTTAAAAAACCGGCATTGGCGGAAACAGACTGGTTTTCAAATCCAATAAAACTGATCAGTATTTTTTCTCCTTGGGTTACTGACAATGAAAATTCCCCCTCCGCATTGGAGATGGTTCCATTTTTTGAATTCTTTACGGTGGTGATGTTTGCACTTTCAATTGGCTTACCGCTGGAAGCATCGGTGATCTTTCCTTTAACGGTAATATTTTGTGCATTTAAAAAGAAGGGCAGGCAAATTATCGCGAAAGCGAATAATAGCCTGGTTAGTTTGATTGCTGGCAGGTTCATAAACATTTTTGTTTTTAAGAATGCAAACCTAAAAACCCAATGTTAAGGAATAATTGAAAAATTGTTAAGCAAATGTGAAGTGTTTTTATAGCATCATCAGGTAATATTTATCCTGCATTACGGATAAAAACGCGAAGAAGATTTTTTGTCCTGGCAGGGAAGAAATGTGGAGCATCGTTGCATCGCCCTCTTGTACCGCATACCATTGGGGATCTTTTATTGATGCGTATAAAGGATAAAGCAGGTGGATATCACAAATAAGAAGTAATATAGCTCTTTGCTAACATGGGCATTTTTTGGGGGCATTTCTTCTACCTGGCTTAATGTTAGCGGTTCGTGTTTAATCTTTTCATCAATCATTTCATTTAACCCACATTGCAGCGAATTCCCTTTAAATGTTAAATTTTGACTTTTTTTTCTAATTTTTTGAAGCATTAATCTTGTAACACCCGTAGGGGGGGCCGGGATGAAAATTTTCATCGCACGTATAGGCCGTGATATTGAT
>JANOTW010000310.1:0-4183 GCA_031416575.1 Ferruginibacter sp. | reverse complement strand
CATAGTTATTAAGTTAAAAGTTACGAGTTATGAGTTACGAGTTCTTGCTTTAGGTAATTTTTTACATCTGCAGTTAAAATATTATTGTCATGGTAAACCATTTGCCCAAAAGAAATATTTTCATCATTGGGTGATAAGTGCTGATGAAAAAATAATTGATGCTTTTCGTTGTATTCTTTTTGTATCCAGTCAACAAGCAATGCGTTTTGAAAAACACCTCCGCTAAAGCATATTTTTTCTGTACCTACATTCTTTGCAACAATATCAATCAGGCACACCAATGAATAATGAAATTTTGCAGCAATATAATTTTTTGATTTTCCTTTTTTAATATCTGATGATATTCCCTGTATTAAAGATGCAGTTGGTATGCGGTAATAATGTGAACCTTCTTTAAAATAAGAATCATCCATCACGAAACCGTGTTCAATAACATACTCTTCTGCCAGCGCCTGCAGGTACATGGCTGCTTCGCCTTCATAAGTTTGTTTGTCGCATACATTTAATAAAGATGCAACTGCATCAAAAATTCTTCCAACAGAAGAAGAAAAAAGATTGGTTGTTTCAATCAATGATTGATAATTATTCCATTCAGCTTCTGTAAATTTTTCTTTTAGTGTTTCAGGATAAGGCCAGGTTTCGCTTGCTGCACAAATTGCTGCGATACGGGGTTCCTGCGCCAACTTATCTCCGGCAATTGCCGGAAAATAATCGAAATGATAACAACGCAGCATTTCATTATGCTCATATTTAAAAAATTCACCACCCCAGATATTTCCATCAGTACCCAAACCGGTTCCGTCCCAAACTACACCCAGTACAGGCTTTGATGAGTGTAATAAATTATTCTCTGCAAGTACAGCAGCAAAATGTGCTTCGTGGTGCTGAATGAATTTTATATTAGTATTAAATTTTTCAGCCAATTCTAAAGCATATTGGTGAGAAAAGTAATTCGGATGCAAATCAGCAAGGATAATATCCGGTTTTACTTCGTAAAGTTTTAACCAATATTCCAATGTATCCTTATACATCTGCTGCGATTCATAACTTTCACCACTTCCTAAAAACTGACTAACAAAAACATTTCCGTTTACTGATAAAGTAAAACTGCTTTTTAAAAATGCACCTGTTGAAAGAATACATTCATTTGTTTGAGCCCGCCCGGATGAATCGTTCGGACGGGGTTTGTAATGAAGAAATGATGGAGCGTAACCTCTCGACCTTCTAATAATAATTTGTTGATTAGAATATTTAGAAAACTGCACCACACTATCATCTTCCGGAATAATAATATCACGGTTGTAACTGACAATATAATCTGCTATCTCAAACAAATAAGCCAGTGCATCATCATCTTTATAAATAATGGGTGAGCCGGAAATGTTTGCGCTTGTTGCAACAAGCGGCTTTCCGTAATCTCCTGCAATCAGCTCCAGTAAAGGGCTGTACGGAAGCATGATGCCCAATCTATTTAAACCGGGTGCAATATTTTTTATTTTTAATTTATCTAACGCTTCTTGTTTTGGATACAACAACAGAATCGGTGCTGCTGCACTTTGCAACAATTCCTTTTCCTGATTATTTAATTCAAATTCGTTATGTACTCTTTCAATATTTGGATATAAAATGGCAAATGGTTTTGCCGGACGGTGTTTTCTATTTCTTAACAATTGAATGGCTGCTGCATTATTGGCATCGCATAATAATAAATAACCACCAATGCCTTTTACGGCAATAATTTTTCCCTTTAGAAGAAAATTATTGATGTGGAATAAAATATCTTCTGAATTATTTGATAAGGTGTCTGAATTATTTTCCTGAATAGCAAGCTCAATACCACAGTCAGCACATGAATTGGTTTGTGAAAAAAATCTTCTGTCTGTTACATTATTATATTCATAGTTACAATTTTTGCACATTACAAATTGTTGCATGGCTGTATTATGCCTTTCATAAGGCAAATCATTGATGATAGAATATCTTGGGCCGCATTGGGTGCAGGTTATGAATGGATAGCGGTACCTTCTATTGTTTTTATCTTGCAACTCAGTTTTACATGAAGAGCAAATAACAGTATCGGGAGATAGTAATACCTGCTTTGCAACATAGGCATCTTCTTCAACCACAATTGAAAAATCGGTAAATATTTTATAATCTGCATTATGTAATTGTGATGAAATAATTTTTGATTGCGGCGGTGTTTCTTGTTTTATTCTTTTGAAAAATGAATTGGCTTGTTGTTCTGAAGCATTGAAAAAAATATGTACCCCATCACTTCCATTCTTTACATATCCTTTCAGTTGCAATTCCTTTGCCAACTGGTAAACCATTGGCCGGAAGCCAACTCCCTGAACGATTCCGTTGATATGGATATGATGTGTTTGCAATGCAATTATGAATAATGAGTAATGAATAATGAGTAATGAATTAAGAATGAAAAATCATAGCCAATCATTTATCAATTTAATCAGCGGTCAAGATTATTGTCCGGGCAAAGAAGCAGCTATGGGCAGCATCGTTGTGTCACTCCCTTGTACGACATACCTTTGGGGATATTTAATTATGTTATCTGGTAAAACCACACATCCCTTCGCAATATGAAACACTGTTAAAACCAACCATTAACAAACAACAATTCAACCAATCAACCTATCAACCAAATGGCTTACGATAAATTTAATGTGCTTACAAGTACCGCGGTTCCATTACCAATTGAAAATGTAGATACCGACCAGATCATTCCCGCCCGCTTTTTAAAAGCAACAAAGCGGGAGGCTTTTGGCGATAATCTTTTTAGGGACTGGCGTTATAATGCCGATGATACGCCCCAACAGGAATTTATTTTAAACAATCCTATCTATACGGGAAAGATACTGGTTGGCGGAACGAATTTTGGAAGTGGCAGCAGCCGTGAACACGCTGCATGGGCCATTTACGATTATGGGTTCCGTTGCGTGGTATCCAGTTTTTTCGCGGATATTTTTAAAAATAATGCCATCAATATGGGAATACTACCCGTACAGGTGAGCCCCGGGTTTTTAGAAAAAATATTCTCCGCCATTGAAGCTGACCCCAATGCCCGGTTTGAGGTTAGTTTACCGTCACAATCCATTACAATCCTTGCCACCGGCGAAAAGGAATCATTCAACATTAATGGCTATAAAAAAAATAACCTCTTAAATGGTTATGATGATATTGATTATTTGCAAGCCATGAAACCGGACATCGTTTCTTTCGCCGCCGCACATGCAATATAATATTTTAAAAAAAAGAAGTTTTTGTGTTTAGTTATTTCAATTGCCACAGCATAGTTATACCATATGGAAGGTAAGCCCTGAAAGGGCGAAATATAATAGCGTAGGGCAACGCCCTATGTGTAAAAGAACAAAACAAACAAAGCCCTGAAAGGGCGCAATATAATAGCGTAGGGCAACGCCCTATGTAAAAGAACAAACCAATAAAGCCCTGAAAGGGCGAAATAAAATTTATGAAAATTGTTGTTTGCCAAACATTCAATAGGATAATGCACCAATCTAAAACGCAATTAAATATCCACATAGGTATGCGGTACAAGTGAGTGACACAACGATGTCGGATCGAAGTACTTCTGTCCGGACAACAAATAAAATAAACACATTCCTAAAACACCAACAGCCCTGGCTGTAAGCAATTGAAAAAGACCCCCCGGCATATTGAAATAATGGATACCACACTTCGTGATGGCGAGCAAACCAGCGGTGTGTCATTTTCCGCTTCTGAAAAATTAACCATCGCCCAGCTTTTACTGACAGAAGTGAAAGTGGACAGGATTGAAATCGCATCCGCCAGGGTTTCGGAAGGCGAGTTTCAGGCGGTAAAAAAAATTACGGACTGGGCCAGGGCCCATGGTTATTTAAACAAGGTGGAAGTACTCACTTTTGTAGATGGGGAAACTTCTGTAAACTGGATGCTGGAGGCTGGTGCGCAAGTAATGAACTTGCTTACCAAAGGATCTTTAAATCATCTTACCCATCAACTAAAGAAAAAACCGGAAGAACATTTCGCGGAAATTGAAAGTGTAATTGCATTGGCTACTCAAAAAGGTTTGCAATGCAATGTCTATCTCGAAGACTGGAGTAATGGCATGCGTAATTCAAAAGAATATGTTTTACAATACCTCGATTTTTTGCAGCATCAACCCATC
>JANOTW010000309.1:0-2797 GCA_031416575.1 Ferruginibacter sp. | reverse complement strand
CCCTCTTCCTTCGCCCTTTAATATCCCCCTGTTAAGGAAAATAACGATTAAGGGGATTTTTGAAGATGCTGATAGTACAATGTGGTTCGCTACTTCAGGAGGCCTTGTAAAAATAGAAAAGGATGGATCGCACCAAATTATCACAGTAAAAGATGGCCTGCCTTCCAATATTATAACCAGCATATTTCAGGATAAAGAAAAAAATATTTGGTTTGGTACTGCTGCAGGCCTTTCCAAATTTGTTACCCGGCAAAGCATCCGGTTGTATCCGTTGCAAGATGGTTTTTATGAAAATGATTATTTATATCTTTTACACTCCTTTAAAAAAAATCATTTTTTGGTGGGTACAGGTAAGGGTAGCCTGGTTTTTGATAACCGCTCTGGTAAGTTTGCACCTGTTGTAAATAGCGGTAACCAATTTTTTTACAATGTTGTTTCAAACAGCAAACCACCCTTATTGCTTGGCCTGTACAACATGGCAACATTCGATACTGTTACAATGCAATATGACAAAGTTTTTCCCCTTCCACAAACACAGGTTTCCAGGATTATCAGTGATAAACAGGGCAACTTTTTTTTAAGCCAATCCGGAAGTTTGATTTTCATGTCGGGAAAAATCCAGGAAAAAATTATTAATTACCGCATCACCGGTTTGCTCATTGATAAGAGCGGTGATTTGTGGGCTGGCACCTGGATGAATGGGCTTTTTCGCATTCGGTATAGTTTTATCAATAACAGGTTTACGGTAATTGCAATGGATCATTTTCTGGCCAATGAAAATATCCGTTCTTTATTTGAAGACTCTAAAAGTAATATATGGGCGGGTACCCGTTACCAGGGCGTTTACCGCCTCATCAAAAATGAAAACGATAGTTTTGCCATTTCTAATTTCAATCAAACCAAAGGGCTTAGTTCCAATTTTATAAAAGGAATAAGGGAGGATGCAAATGGAAATTTCTGGATTGCTTTTTACCAGGGATTAGATAAACTGATACCACTGCACAGCAGCTTTCGGGTTTTTAATTTTAGCAGGATCAATAATTATTATGCAACTATAATTGGCATGGAAACAGACGGTGATCATTTGTTATGGCTTGCCACAAACGAAGGCCTGGTAAAAATAACAGATGGGGAAATGGAGAAACTTCCTCCCCTGCCGGTTTACATTACAAAAGTATTTTCACCCGATTCAGTTTATGCTGCGGATGCAAAAAAAATAAAATTAAATTACCGGCAAACCCAGATGCAGTTTGAATTTTCCGCACCAGGCTATATTAACGAAAAGCAGATTCTATACAGCTACAGGTTGTCTGGCAGTTCTGCTCAGGAATGGTCTGCGGCAAATAATCAACACATGGTTTCTTATGCCAGCCTTCAGCCGGGCAACTATCTTTTTGAAGTAAGGATCCGGGGATGGAATGGTAATTGGGGAAAACCTGATGCGGTAGCGTTTATCATCAAACCTCCTTTTTGGCAAAGCTGGTGGTTCATCTCAATTATAAGCTTGTGCATGCTTTTATTTATTTATGTATTTGTAAAATGGCGTATAAAAAATATAAAAGCAATAGCAACCGAAAAGCTGAAAGTGCAGCAGTTAAGTGCGGCGCAATATAAAAGCAAACTGGAGCTGGAGCAAATTATAAATTATTTCTCTACTTCATTGATTGATAAAAATAAAGTGGAGGAAGTTTTATGGGATGTGGCTAAAAACCTGATTGGCCGCCTGGGGTTTGTTGACTGCATTATTTATTTATGGAATGGCGATAAAACCAAAATGATACAGAAGGCCGGTTATGGATCCAAAGGGTCAATAGAAGTAATCAATGAACTACCCTTTGATGTACTGCCAGGCCAGGGAGTGGTTGGTTATGTAATGCAGACGAGAGAACCTGTGTTAATACCTGATACCGCTAAAGATAGCCGCTACCGGCCCGATGAAATGGAACGCCTTAGTGAAATAACCGTTCCCGTAATTTATAACAATGAATTGATAGGGGTAATAGACAGTGAGCATCCTGAAAAAAACTTTTATACGCCCCGCCACCTGCAGATATTGAGTACCATTGCAACTTTGATGGCCAATAAAATTATATCCTTAGAAGCTGAGCAATTGCTGCAGCGCACACAGATTGAAATGTACAGTATGAATGAGCAGCTTTCAAAAGCAAAGCTCGAAGCATTAAGGGCCCAGATGAACCCGCATTTTATTTTTAATTGCCTCAACTCAATTGACAACCTGATACATACGGACGAAAAAGAAAAAGCTACTTTGTACCTCTCAAAGTTTGCCAAACTAATTCGTTCCATTTTAGAAAACTCTTTCAACGATACAGTGCCCTGCTGGAAGGATATGGAAACATTACAACTGTACCTGGAGCTGGAGGCATTAAGATTTGATAATAAATTTTTGTACGAGATTAATATCGCCGGTGAAATAATGAACGGCGATTACAAAGTACCTCCGTTGGTGATACAGCCCTTTGTGGAAAACGCCATTCACCATGGGTTATTAAATAAAATTGAGCCCGATAAAAAATTACTCGTGGACGTATCTGTTACCAGCAACCATATTCATTACCGTATTGAAGACAATGGAGTAGGCAGGGTAAAAGCGGCATCTTACAAACAACTCAATAAGCCTGCTCACCAGTCAATGGGCATGCAAATTACAACAGACCGCATCAACCTCTTCAACCACTATACCAATGCCTCAGTAATAATCACCGACCTGTGCGATGAACAGGGCAATCCAATGGGAACAAAAGTAGAAGTAGAACTAATTAATCAACCTTAATAC
>JANOTW010000308.1:0-2343 GCA_031416575.1 Ferruginibacter sp. | reverse complement strand
TTTTTCTGTAAACCCCACGGAAACAGAAGTGGCCGTTCGCTATATTGAAGGGCAACATGAGCATCATCAAAAAATAAGTTTCCAGGATGAGTACAGGGCATTTCTAAAAAAATACAAAGTAGAATATGATGAGAGATATGTTTGGGATTAAAAAATGGTTGTGTGAGATATTGCGCCCTTTCAGGGCTTGGGTGGCATTTTGTTTGTTTTCACAGGGCTATGCCCTGTGCTATAATATTTCGCCCTTTCAGGGCTGAATGCAAATAGCTTCAGTTTTAACAATCATTACAATTAAATATCAGTCAATGAACCAAAAATTATTACCCGGCCTTCGCAAGTTTTTTTTTGCCACAATTTGTTGCTTGTGCTTGTATAACCACACATCAGCGCAAACACCCCCATTCTACGAGGATATACTGGCCTTCAAAAAGCAGGACAGCAGTAGTTTTCCTCCAAAGCATGCCATTCTTTTTGTGGGTAGTTCCTCCTTTACCAAGTGGGTAGATGTGCAGGATTATTTCCCCCGCCATACCATTATCAACCGGGGCTTTGGCGGCTCTTCGTTACCGGATGTGATACGGTATGCGGATGATATTATTTTTCCTTATCAGCCCAAACAGGTAATTATTTATTGTGGAGAAAATGACCTGGCAGGTTCTGATACTGTTACTTCTAAAATAGTGTTCAATCGTTTCAAACAATTATTTCAATTAATAAGAAGCCGTATGCCACAGGTGCCAATTGCATACGTTTCTATGAAGCCAAGTCCCAGCAGGGAAAAGCTTTTGCCTAAAATGGTGCAGGGGAATTTATTGATCAAAAATTATTTAAAAACAAAACAGGGAACTGCCTTTATAGATGTGTATCATAAAATGTTTACTAAAGATGGCAAAGTGATAAAAGATATTTTTATTGAAGATGACCTGCATATCAATGCGAAAGGATATGCCATCTGGCAAAAAGTTATAGAGCCTTACCTGTTGCGTTAAACATCCTTTGGCCCCTCCATCTGCCCTGCTGGCCAGCGGGGAGGGCTAAAATGTACAGTCTTTAATTATTCGAGGGGTATTAATAATTAAAGAGTGGCTGGTCATTGTTGATTAAAGCTAAAAAGACGATGTGGAAGATACAATGTTTGGAAAAGTACAAAAGCACCGCTCTCCCGATTTTGCCGGGAGAGTAGGAGGATGAGGTCACGAAGTAAAAGAGCGCCTGTATAAAGGCAAAAGATTTTTCTAAACAAAACGTAATAAAAGATCCACAATGGTATGCCGTACAAGGGAGTGACACAACGATGATGACCAAAGCAAAATAGTTTGGACAAAAAAAATGAACCGGGAAGTACTGTTTATTTTGATGATAATAAATTAATAAAGCCGGTTCAAATAAATCATTATGCAACTATGAAAAATAAAATACTTAAAACAATAAAAACATGAAAAAAACACTAACGATCGTCGCCTTCATTTTCAGTATATCCGTAAGTGTGTATGCTCAGAACAACGATGCGAAAATAAAACCCTTCATTGATGCACTCATGAAAAAAATGACGGTGGATGAAAAAATCGGACAGTTGAATTTACCCGGCTCCGGGGATATTGTTACCGGCCAGGCATCCAATTCTGATATTGGTAAAAAAATACGGGAAGGAAAAGTTGGCGGCTTGTTCAACATTAAAACGGTGGCGAAAATACGTGCAGTACAAAAGGTGGCGGTGGAAGAAAGCCGCTTAAAAATTCCCATGCTATTTGGTATGGATGTAATTCATGGCTACGAAACGGTGTTTCCCATTCCGCTTGGTTTATCCTGTACCTGGGATATGAAATCCATTGAACGCAGTGCACGGATAGCTGCCATGGAAGCCAGTGCCGATGGCATCAACTGGACCTTTAGCCCGATGGTGGATATAGCCCGTGATCCACGGTGGGGGCGTATTGCGGAAGGTTCCGGTGAGGACCCCTATCTCGGTTCACAAATTGCCAAAGCCATGGTAAAAGGGTACCAGGGCAATTATCTTTCAAAAAATAATACCATCATGGCTTGTGTAAAACATTATGCATTATATGGCGCCGCGGAAGCTGGCAGGGATTACAATACCACCGATATGGGCCGCGTAAGAATGTTCAATGAATATTTACCTCCCTACAAAGCCGCGGTGGATGCAGGAGCAGGAAGTGTGATGGCATCTTTTAATGAAGTAGATGGCATTCCGGCTACTGGCAATAAATATTTGATGACGGATGTGCTGCGCAGGCAATGGGGCTTTAAAGGATTTGTGGTTACGGATTATACAGGTATCAATGAAATGATTGATCATGGTATGGGAAACCTGCAAACCGTTTC
>JANOTW010000307.1:0-5587 GCA_031416575.1 Ferruginibacter sp. | reverse complement strand
TTTATTTGTATAAGATCTTGTAATATTCATCCGCCATTCGGTTACTGTCAAACTGAACCTGCACATCGTTCATGCCATTTTTCATGATATCCCTCCAGGTTTCCTTATCATCGTAATACAAAGGAAGAATTTGTTTTTCCAAAATTTCATACAACTGGTTAAGGTCATATTCATCCTGTTCCTGCACATGTATATTTTCGTAGTCAATGGGCGGTACCACAAAACCATTGTTGCCATTGTTGATGAACTCGCATATCCATCCATCATTGGTACTAAAGTTAACGGCGCCGTTCATGGCAGCCGTCATACCACTGGTGCCACTCGCCTCCCTTGGTACCCGCGGGTTATTGAGCCATACATCGGCAGCCTGTTTCAGGCGCTTGCTTAACGAGAGTTCGTATCCTACACATACGGCAACATTTTTATACTGCTTACTTAAATGTACCAGGTGATTGAAGTCATTGATAGCAGGATAATCCAATGGATAAGGCTTACCCGCCCAAATAATCTGCACGGGATATTTTGGATTGTTCAATAATGCTTCAAACCGTTTATGATCCCTTGTTAGCAGCTCCGCTCTTTTATAACCGGCAAAGCGGCGGGCCCATACAATCGTCAATACATCAGGATTTAATAATTTACCTGTTT
The DNA here is from genome assembly GCA_031416575.1 of Ferruginibacter sp. Lineage (GTDB taxonomy): Bacteria > Bacteroidota > Bacteroidia > Chitinophagales > Chitinophagaceae > Ferruginibacter. Next base: position 4,939 of record JANOTW010000307.1, on the reverse strand, counting down.
GGTCAGCAACTAAATCCAATGCCCTTTTCTTTAAGAACCTTTTACGGTCATCGAACCAAACATCATTACCATCCACTTTGGCTTTGTACAATTGTTTATCTGCCCAGTAACGCCAGTTTTGGGCATTGGTGATGGCTTTAATTTCGCAAATGTTCGGATACTTGCCCCACATTTTACGGCTCACTTCACCATGCAACTGCGATACGCCGTTGGCCAGCTTTGCAAACCGCAAAGCGGCGAGTGAATGATTAAACTGATCATCCATGATTCCGGTGATCTTCCTTACATCATCAATATGCATACCGCAGAAGTAACTCATCTTCTGGCATAAATAAATATCATGCTTTTCATTTCCCGCTTCTTCAGGAGTATGCGTGGTAAATACCAACCGCTTTCTAACGTCTTCAATATTTCCAAATTTCCTATAAAGATAAAAAGCCGCACTAAGCCCATGCGCTTCATTGAGATGGTATAGTTCAGGATTGAAATTTATTTCGTCCATTAATTTAGCGCCGCCCACACCCAGCAATATAAACTGGGCCACTTTGGTTGCGATGTTACCATCATACAAACGATGTGTAATGGTTTGCGTTACATAATCATTCTCCGGCAAATCGGTGCTTAATAAAAACATCGGGGCGCTGTTGAAAGTTTCGGGGTTTAGGTACCATACTTTTACCCAAATTGGATGGTCATGAATATTTATTTGAAATTTAATCCCGGTATCTTCCAGGAAATTATAAATTTTCTCATTCCATTGTACCTGCAATGTCTGGTCAGCATTGCGTGCCTGGTCGTAGTAACCATACTTCCATAAAATGCCAATCCCTACCAGGTTTTGTTTTAGTTCATACGCACTGCGCATGTGCGAACCCGATAAGAAACCAAGCCCGCCACTGTAAATTTTTAAAGGTTGGTGCACCGCGAATTCCATCGAAAAATAGGCAATGCGTTTGCTGTAATTTTCATCTACAGCGTAAGGAACTTTGAAATTATTAAAACTCATAATTCAGATAAATTTAAATTGGACTGCAATATTAAGGGAATTTTCAGGAAATGAGAATGAAGAGCAGTATTTACCATTGTTTACATAAGGAAAGGTTAACCAGGCTACGCATCGAATTTTAGAAAATAAACACTCAAAATATTCATTACATTTGAAATAGACGTTTACACTCAAACGAAAAATTAAAATTTTTAGTATGATAAAAGTCATCGGGATACCTTTCGATTCAAATTCTTCCTTTTTAAAGGGCCCTGCACACGCCCCTACCCGCATTGGCCTGATGGAGTATGAAGGTTCGGCGAACGCCTACTCGGAAAGTGGCAAGGAAATTATAAAGGGCAAAAATTATGAGGCGCTGGGTGATATTGATTTTAAAGGCGCCAGTTCATCCGATGCGTTTACCCTCATAAAAAAATCCATCGCTACGCAATTGTCGCAACCGGTAAAAGTTTTTTGTTACGGTGGCGATCATTCGGTTTCGTACCCGGTTATAGATGCCTTTAGTGAAAAATATAATGACCTGAACATTTTACATTTGGATGCCCATGCAGACCTCTACGAAAATTTTTATGATAACCCTTACTCACATGCCTCGCCATTTGCCAGGCTGCTGGAGAAAGGCAAAATAAAATCATTGACGCAGGTGGGCATACGCACCTTGAACAGGCACCAGCGGGAACAGGCGAATAAATATGGCGTGAAAATTATTGAGATGAAAAACCTACAATTCGATTTTTTAAAAACGCTGCAGGCCCCCCTCTATGTTTCTTTGGATATTGATGTATTGGACCCCGCATTCGCCCCCGGCGTTTCTCACCACGAACCTGGCGGATTAAGCACCCGGGAACTCATCCGGATCATTCAAAATATTGAGGTGGAAATCGTGGGTGCCGACCTGGTGGAATACAACCCGATCAGGGACATCAATAACATGACGGCGATGGTTTGCTACAAACTTTTTAAGGAGTTGATTGATAAGATGGGGGATGCCCCCAACTCCTAAAGGGGAGTTATTTGAAGACCCGGCAAAAAATGAAAAATATTTTTGTCGAATGTTTTTTTTTGTTACTGATATATGCTTAAAAACGGCCTGGTATCCAGGTAGGCTACTATTTTGCCGACATCCCCAAAATGCGGGTAAGGTTTATTAAATTTTGTTAAGCTTCGATTTTATAAGAACTAATTCAACCCGTTTACAATACATTTTAATACCCCTTTAGGAGACGGGGATTGCACTCCAGTCTTTCAGGGGCCTTTTTTGGAAAACCCACTTATTTTTTTTAGGTTTGTCTAAATTTTAATTTAGACAGCATGAATTTTTCAGTCTCCGAAGAAAATTATATCAAAAGCATTTACCACCTTCAGCAGCAAACGGATACCGTTACCACCAATTCGCTGGCCAATGAATTGCAGACCAGGCCGGCTTCCGTAACGGATATGCTTAAGAAACTTCAATTAAAAAAATTGTTGGAATACGAAAAATACAAAGGCTTCCGCCTGAATGCTACGGGCATTAAAGTTGCCCTCGGCATTGTAAGGCGCCACCGGCTATGGGAATATTTTTTGGTAACCAAGCTGGGCTTCGAGTGGGACAAGGTACACGCCATCGCCGAAGAACTGGAGCATGTAAGCAGCATTGAGCTGATCCAAAAATTAGATAATTTCCTCAACTATCCGCAGGCGGATCCGCACGGCGATCCCATACCGGACAGGAACGGAAAAATACCGGTGATAAAACAGGTAAGCGTAGCCGGTGTGGCGATAAGGAGAAATGTGATCGTTAGCTCCGTCACCAATCAATCGCCGGAAATGCTGGAACTGCTAAAACATTATCATATAGGTATTGGCACAACGCTGAAAGTAAACAAGCGTTTTAGTTTTGATGGTTCGGTAGAAATTAAAGTATTAAAAAATGCCCCCTGTATCATCAGCGAACAGGTAGCGAAAAATATTTTTGTTCATCATGATTAAATATACAAATACGGATACTTCCTTAAGCGAAGTACACCAAACCATAGATACAACCGGAAAAAAAAGGGGCTGGAGAAAAATATTCTCCTTTCTTGGCCCCGCCTATCTGGTAAGCGTAGGCTACATGGATCCCGGCAACTGGGCTACCGACCTTGCAGGCGGCAGCAAGTTTGGATACAGTTTAATATGGGTGCTGCTGATGAGCAACCTGATGGCTTTATTATTACAGGGGCTTTCCGCCAGGCTTGGCATAGTAAGAGGGCGGGACCTGGCCCAGGCTAACAGGGAAGCCTACCCCAAGTATATAAATTTCGCCTTGTACCTGCTGGCGGAAATAGCCATCGCCGCATGTGACCTCGCCGAAGTATTGGGTATGGCCATTGGAATACAATTACTAACAGGATTGCCATTGGTATGGGGCGTATCCATTACCGTACTGGACACCTTTCTGTTATTATACCTGCAAAAATTGGGAATGCGTAAAATGGAAGCATTTATTATCGCCCTTGTCGCCGTAGTCGCCATTTCATTTTTAATAGAAATTATTTTCGCCAAACCCGATTTAGGTGAAATGGCCCTCGGCTTTATTCCATCCGCGTTAACCGATGAAGCATTGTATATAGGTATTGGTATCATTGGCGCTACGGTAATGCCGCATAATTTATACCTGCATTCGGCGCTGGTACAAACCCGTAAGATTGAACGCACGGATGCCGGTATAAAACAGGCTTTAAAATTTAACCGCATAGATACTACCATCGCACTTAACCTTGCGTTTTTCGTGAATACCGCCATCCTGGTTTTAGCGGCCACCGTATTTTTTAAAACAGGCAATTCACATGTAGCTGAAATAAAAGAAGCGCACCGGCTGTTGCCATCATTCTTAGGAAATTTAGCGCCTATACTTTTTGCCGTCGCATTAATAGCGGCGGGCCAAAGCAGTACCATAACCGGAACTTTGGCTGGCCAGATAATAATGGAAGGCTATTTAAGTTTAAGGATCAATCCCTGGGTACGGCGTTTAATAACCAGGCTGCTGGCCATAATACCTGCATTAATTGTTATCATTATTTATGGAGAAGAACATGTGGATGCCTTGCTTATATTAAGCCAGGTGATACTGAGTTTACAATTAGGGTTCGCCATTATTCCCCTCATACATTTTGTAAGCGATAAAAAAACAATGGGCAATTTTGTAATTCCACCCCTTACAAAAATTGCCGCCTGGGTTATTGCGGGCGTACTTGTTTTTTTAAATTTAAAAATGCTGATAAATGAAGCAACGGGCGTATTTGGGGCGGATGCTGTTTTTCCGAAAATCATTTTATCTTTCCTGGGCATGCTGTTCCTCACTTTATTACTTTACATCATCTTTTTCCCCATAATAAATAAAATGAGAAAAACAGGATCCATACAAATGCACCCGGATATGAATGCGATCAATAATTTGGTTATCCCCGAATTTAAAAACATCGCAATCGCTTTGGATTTTAGTGAAAATGATCAAAAACTAATAGCATTTGCTATTGGGCAGGGAAAAGAAAATACGCATTATGTGCTGGTGCATGTGGTAGAAAGCGCCTCGGCAAACCTGCTGGGCCAGGACAGCGATGACTATGAAACAAGAAAAGATAAAGAAAGAATGGATTGGTACGTAAATCAATTGCAACAACGTGGCCTTAATGCTGAGGGGCACCTGGGTTTTAGAAACAGGGCGAAGGAAATCGTCCGTATTGTAAAAGAATTAAATGCTGATATGCTGGTAGTAGGGGCGCATGGGCATACCGGGCTAAAAGATTTTATTTATGGGGAAACAGTAATTTCGGTGCGGCATGAATTAAAAATACCCGTGCTGATTGTACATATTTAGTGGGCTGAATTTCTTGTCCGGGCAGAAGTATTTCATGGCAGCATCGTTGCATCGCCCTCTTGTACGGCATACCATTGAGGATCTTTAATTAT
>JANOTW010000306.1:0-12214 GCA_031416575.1 Ferruginibacter sp. | reverse complement strand
CGCAATGGAAACCCCAAATCAGCCCTTAACAAAATTACCCCCGCATCAAACCTGATACCTAACCCGGATGCTACTGCGATCTCTTTATAAAAATCTTTTTTTAACTGCCCTGCCTTGCCAAACAAAATGGTATCCTTCGTCCAGATATTACCCAGGTCCATAAACACTGCCCCGCTTAATTTGGCTACTAATGGAATCCGTAATTCTGAATTAAGCTGGAGCTTGTAATCCCCGCCAATAACCTGGAAAAGCCGCTGATCTTCCAATGTGGGTAAATAAGCACCCGGGCCAATCTGGCGCATCCGGAACCCGCGTAGGGAGTTGGCCCCACCAATAATATATTGTTTTGAAAAAGGCAAAATATTGGAATTGTTATAAGGAAGGCCAATGCCTATCATCAGCCGGTTGGCCCAGTCAAAATTATTGCGCAATTTCTTTTGGTAACGAAGATCAATATCCGCTTTTGCATATTGCGCAAAGGGCGTATTAAAAATCTCTTTCTGCCTTGGTTGTTTTGCTCCGCTCAACAGGCCTGCGATATTCCCGGATAAATCCAGGCTGCCGTTGAAGTACCATTGTTTTTTTGCAAACGGATTGGCGGTATTAAATGTATAGGAATAAAAAGAGCCGAGAATAACTTCGGAGTAAACATTGATTAATAAGGATGGATATCGGATGGCCTCCTTTTTAAAAGTATCGGTAACATTGCTGGCATTGATATAAGTTAACGCGATGGGGGATAATGTATGTTCCTTGTTGCTGCTTTCCTTCCAGTTAAATTCGTACTGCAGGCGAAACACGTTTTTTGTATAGAAAAGTTGTTTTCTAAAATACTCATACCCCGTTAATAAACGGGTGCGTGGCGGATATAATTTGCTTTCCTTTATTTTAATGAATGGCACATAAAACCTGGGGAAATTAATAGATGCCTCACCGCCTAACCTGTAATTATTACTATTTTTAAGGGAATCGGAAAAAGAGACTTCCAGGCCGCCGTAAGCTTTGATCAATAATAATTCCGCTCCCCTAAATGTATTCCTGTTGCGCCAGTTTAAACTTAACTGCGTACCCACGTATTTATTTTCTTTTGAAAACCCATTGATCTCTCCCTGAATGGATTTCTTTTTGGAAGGGGTAAGGTAATAAAATACATTCAGGCGATATGGACCGGCACTGTCTTTTACCTGCTCAAAACGGTTTTTTACAAACTTGAAAGTACCCAGGTTAATCAACCGGTTCAAGGTGGTGTTTTGGTCCCTGCTGCTATAAATGTTGCCGGGCCTGTAAGTAATCATGGTTTTAAATAACTCCGGTTTAAATTTATATACCGTATCCCTGATCAACAATCCATCTACATTTACGGTTCCTGTTTTGCTGGTATCCGGCGGTGGTAGTAAGAGGGTGTAATTAGGAAAAACCGTAACCCGGTTGATGGTATAAGGATGCCTGGCATTTTCCGGTGTTGAACTTTTTATATTTAGAAAAAGATTTACTTCATTATTACCAATCGTGCTGTCGGCATAAGCCATTATGTAATCAGGGTTGAAATAATAATATCCCATGGTTTTTACAAACAGATCAAGCCGGTCCCTTTCAGCCTGTATATCGCTTAACCGGTATCCGTTACCAACTTTTAGTATTCCGCTGCGTTGCTCTTTCTGCAACAATTTCAGCAGATCTGAACTATCGCTAACCCAACTGATATTTTTAATTTTGTATTGAGGAAATACATGCGCCTGATACAATGCCCTGGCCATGTATCCATTATTGACAGTATCGCCTTTTACCGTAGAATGAAAGTACCCGAGGTTCTCCAAAAAAGCCTGCATATTCACAGCGGTGACCGGGGCGTTTACTTTACTGCTTAATATAGGCGGCTCGCCGAGTTTGTTCCTGAAAAACGCCCTTATTCCCTTTTCTCTTTTTGGTTCGCCTATTACAAACCACCACCATACTTTGTACGGCTGTCCCAATATAAATTTATTTGCTCTTGGTTTTGCAGCCAGTTTTATTTGCTTTCTTAATGACCGTGAAGATGCTTTTACATCTTTTTCTTTTTCCACTTTAATGGTGGCTCCCCGGTATAATCTTTCACCCGCAGGCAAATACCTTTTTACCCCACAACTGCATATAGTTACTACCATTATAAAACAATATATAATCGCTTTGTACATTTTCTATAAGTGTCATGTTAAGAATATAATGACTTAAAGTGATTACACGAATTAAAAGACAAACTCTGTATTAATTCGTGTAATTGGTGCTTTATAATTCGTGTTATAAACATTACGTCCATTTATTGTTATACTGCACGAGGGATAAAAACGTGAGTAAAAAGTTTTTGTCCAGGCAGTGAAGCAATGAGCAGCATTGTTGCATCGCTTGCCGACAGTATTTGTCGGCATCCCGATGTTACACTTGAATCGGGACTTGTACTTAATACCATTGGGCAACTTTAATTGCGTTTTAAATTAATTCCAGAGCATATTCTATTTGGTTATTGTGCAAAATAAATATCACTAATTTATCCCCTGCGCAGTATGATAATTTACTAAAAAATCAATTTTGCCTGAACAGGATTATTTTTTTGCGTATCAGCAATGCCATTAAATTCAGCATCTTTCAAAGCTCGGGAGTACTTTATTTCCCTTATTTACTTTTTTTATCCTTGCTTTGCTTCCTCTTCCAAAAAACAACGATACCTGCAAGCAAAATAACACTTACGGATAATCCAATGATATAGTATGGCACATCTGGCATAAATGATTGTTTAAAATTTATAATGAAGGTGATCCGGGGTAAACCTAAGTTATCACTAAATTAGCGTAGTTTTTTAATTAAACTTTTACTGCCAAAAATATTATGTCCACATAGCTGTTAAAAAAGCCTTTGAACTGTTAAGTAAATCCTGCGCCAGGTCAGTTCTTGAAAATATTGACACGAATGCACGAATTGCCACGAATAATTTTATAAAGCATTAAGTATGATCGACAAAACAAATAAGATCCTTCCGTCTTCAATTGAATCATCCGCATTTACCACTTTAGCGGTGGTAAATTTATCATCCCTGCAATTCAAACATCCTAAAATGATTTCTTCTTTTTTAAAATCAAGTTTACCCTGGTTATCCGGAATGACTGAGCCCGAATTGATGGAATTTCCGCCATAGAACCTGAAATCATTTCCATTGAGCAATCTTAATTCAAGCAAAGACATACCCGGGCGTACGCCACTTTTTAACACCCAGGTATTTTCTTCAATATATTTGCCTGATTCCAATGAACTTTTTAAATTTTGTTGTCCTCCAAAAAGGAGGCTGGAAATGGTACACCGGTTATCTTCATCCGCCCAGATAAACACCACCTGCCGGTTGGTATTCAAAAATAAAACGGAACATTTGGCGATTTCATTTCCTGACAAAAAATAGATATCCTTTTTTACATTTTTTTCGCCAAAATAATATACCAGGTATTCATGCGATGTAAAAGCGAGTAGGTCATCGGCATAGTAGATATCTTTAACTCTCGGGAATATTTTTTTGTGAAATAGTAACGAATACCTGCTTATGCTGTCCGTTGTATTAATGAATGTACGTACCCAAAGATCATTATATTGAAATAGTAAAGAAGATAAGTTCCCGCCACTTTGTTCCTGGTTGCAATAAAACCCGTCGCTCTTTAGTTGCGCCTTCATGTTAGTGAATTCAACTAAGGAAGCGGTTTCATAGGTAATAAAAGAGTTGCCCTTTATATCAGCCCTGGTAATGGACCTGGTGATGGAATCTATATCCTTAAAAGTCTTTGTGCGCCTGTAATCATACATTCTTAACAAGGTATCGTTTTGAATATCCTTACCCATAAAAGCAAAGCCTTTTTTGGATAAACGATTTTCAAATTTGGAAGGGGAAAAAGAAATGATGGTAAACAGTTTTTCTACGGACATTACTTGTCCGTAGGTTACAGATACAAACAAAAATAGCATAACAAACGATAAATTTTTTTTCATCAGTCCTTTTATGGTGAATAATTTAAACCAATAATATTAATTGTTGTATGTTGGTATAAAAATATTATTCATTTCATTAGTGGAAGTTCGGTTACCATAACCAACTTTTTTATGGAAAACTTATTTTTAAAAGGATATTGGCAATGTAAGCACGTAATCATTCATTACAAACCGAACAGGTTAGGCAACTATGGCTGGTTACAAATTTACAAAAGTATTCGCCCTAAATGAGCTACATTAAACAGGTATCAAAATTATGTTATCTATCGGCAACTTATCATACTTTCATTGTATAACAATCTTTCAACCAATAAAGATCATCATGAAAAAACAGCAATACAAAAATCATGGCGAATATTACTACCTCCGTTATTTAATATTTTATCCTGTTAGTTACGGTGTTTACCGTATCCAGTGCAAGGCATGTGTTTAAATATCCTGACTCGTCATTAGAATGTATGGGCATTACAGCAATATTTATTTTATTAGCCTGGCTATCTTTATGATGCGGCAACATTACGAACTTACCAATCAAAACAGGATGGTGAGGATGGAAATGCGGTTGCGTTATTATCAACTTGCACAAAGAAAGTTAGAAGATATTGAACCACGAATCTCATTTTCTCAACTGGCTGCATTGCGCTATGCGCAAGATGAATAACTGCCCGGTCTTTTACAACAAACCCCGGATAAAAATTCCCCCCGGATGAGATAAAGGTTTCGATCAAAATATGGTTGCCCGATACGATGAGGGTTTAATATCCGGGTGATTTAAATGGTTGGTAATAGTTTATTCACTTAGGCTAAGGAAGTGAAGGCGTTTTGAGCCCATGAATTACACAGGTTCAATGAACATCTTTATCGCATTTCCTTACACCGCTACTTAATCTTTTACATATTCCACCAATAAGTAAACTTGAGTACCAGGGCACGGTTGCGCACATACAGGGGCGCCGTGTAATAATTATCGGTATATACAATAAAGAAATCGCTGGCGGGTTTGTAGCGCCACTGAAGCCTTGTATTGAGGTTGATATTTTTTTGCTGATCGTTGTATTGTACAAATGCGGTGAAGAATAATTTATTGGTTACAGTAACGTCAATGCGTGGGCCAATGAGCCAGAAATTGGTTAATCCCCATGGTAGCCGCAGATCAATATAATTATAACTTGTACTTAAGGTAATATTTACAAAAGGCTGAAAACGGTAGCCCAGGTCCGCCGTAAGATTGAGCCGCCTGCCGTTGGCATAGTAACCGCCATACCTTGTGGAAAATGACCACGTAAACAATTTTTGTGGTTTTGAGACATAATTCAAGCCCCATGCATTCCAACTGTGTTTGGTACCTGTCGCCAGGGTATCTTTTCCTGAGTTGGTAGGGTCGAATGGTTGTAGCAGTTCTACATAATCATAAGCTACCCAGGTATTGAATGTACTCTGATCACGGAAGTTGAACCTATACGAAAAAAAAGTTTCATTATCAGTCTGGTAGAAATCCCTGTTGAAAAAATAAGTGCTGCTCAATAATGGGCCATGATTTAAAACTACCCCTTTTTTAGGAAAAAATAAATAGCCGGCCTGGGGGTTTATTTTAATATAATTTTTGCGAGGCACATACCCCACTTCGGCATTGTAGTTTTTGCCTACATATTCATGCTGCCACCCGATGGTCCATTTTTTATCCGTGTATTGCAGGTTAGCTGCATGCACCAGGTCGCCTGATGCTTTATTTTCACTGAAAGATTTTATCAACATGGCTTTTCCTGTAAATAAATTATTGGCCGATGCAAGATTATATTCCAGCCCCAGGTTCCGGTTGTATTTTGAATAGAGTGGTTTGGTTGTATCCTTGCCTGGTTGATAGTTGACGGATTGTTTATTTACAAACATGAACCTGATGTTGGAACGTGCAAACACACGGCGCTGCAAAGCAAGCACGGCAAAGTTTTGTGCAGGCAAACCGGTTTCCCTCACACTTTTTGTTTGCATATCCATTAGCCCTATACGCCAGTTTTTATCAAGGCTGCCGCTTAGGCGTGTTCCATAACTGATAGGTACCCCCAGGCCAATACGGCGCGAAAAAAACGGGCGGATTGTGGAGTAACCAAAATTTGCGAACAGGTCCGCATTCTCTAAAAAAAATTGTCTTCTCTCCGGGAAGAATAATTCAAACCGGTCCAGGTTGGTTACCTGCCTATCTACTTCCACCTGCGAAAAATCCGGGTTTACTGTCAGGTCTAAATTAAGTGAGGAAGTAACAGCGATCTTTGCATCGGCGCCAATATCTTGCCGGTAGGCAGTAGCTTTATTATTAGCGTAATCTTTTGTGAGGCCCCCAAGTGCGTAAGGGATTACGGAAATATTTGCGCCCGCCTGCGGCGGGGCTGCATCCCACACCAGGGTGCCGGTATAGGCAAGTGCTGCTGTGGGGAATTGTCTTGGAACAGGCGCCCAGCTTGACTTTTCGGCCTCCTTGATATCCAGCCTGCTAAAGTTGATGCCCCAGTTGGTGATCCCTTTTTTATAACGGATGGTTTTAAATGGAATAGCGGCTTCGAATATCCACCTGTCCGGGTAATTTTTTACAACCGATACCCATTTATTGTCCCAGCTAAGATCAGCGCTGCCACCATTAAACAAAGTACCATCCCATTGGGCACCTGCCGCATTTGCGCCAAATGTAAATCCGTTGGTGCGGTCATCAAAGGGGTCCATGAAAAAGATAAAATTATCGTTCCTGCCAAAAGAAAAATCCCTTCGCAAAGATTCAACCATGTAAGGTCCCGGGTTATTAAGGTAACACACGGCAATGATGTAAATATTTTGTGCATCATACGCCATGCGTATTTCAGTTTTCACCTTTGAATAACTCGTATCCATTGGGAATACCATAAAAAAACTATCAGCGGCTTCTGCATCCTGCCAGGCTAACTCTTTCATCTCACCATCAATTTGTATGGCGGAAGTTGCTTTATTAATATGCAATTGATAATGGCTGTTTATTTTCTGCGACATTACCAGCATGCCTTGAAAACAAAGTGAAAGCAATAATAAATATTTCAAAAGCAAGGTTTTTACAGGTTATAATGAGTACAAGATAAGTATTGTTGGGAAATGAAATCCTGACCTGGCCCTGGCAGTGCAAAAAAGGAAAAAAATACAAACTCCACAAAGGGCGAAAAAGTGATTACTATTTTTATGAGGCCCACTAAAGAGTTACTATTTTGCAATCCTGCCTGCTTGAAGCAGTCAGGCAGTTTTGTGTCATCTTCATCCCGGGTAAGGCTGGTATAAAAAATATGGACTCATCTATACAGCAATATTTTTTTTTGTTGTCCGGGCTAAAGAATTTCATGGCATTCCCGAAAAAAATCGGGATTTCGCAATACAGTTTTTTGTCCAAACTATATTTCATTTCTCAACATCGTTGCATCGCCCTCTTGTACTGAATACCTTTGGCGAACTTTAATTGCGTTATATGTTTAAAGTAATAGGTTTCTCGTTCCGTAGATACATAATATTGGTAGCCAGGAAAAACCCATTCCATAAGTCCCGTAGGGGCGCAATATTATTCAGGGTTTAATCTCACTCTGCTATGAGTTCTTTATACCTGTCAGGCGCCGGGCTCCGACCCTATGTCTTCCTTGTTACTAATCTACGCTATGCTTAAAACCCATCCAAAATTAAAATATCCAACAAACCGTTTTTGTCAGTAAAATAATCAATTGCACTACTATACAACCAATGCCAGGCTTCATCTACAAAGCCGGCTGTTACAGGATTCAACGAAGACAAAGGGCTGGAGTCCTACGCCTGTTGGGGGCGGTAATCCAAAATTAAAGTATTGGCTAATAGGAACTATAGTAGTACCCTTGTGCGTATAAGTGGAAGCATAATTTAATTTGCGAGAGTAGTAACAGCGAAGATACAGGGCTGGAGTCCTGCGTCTGTTGGGGAGGTAATCCAAAATTAAAGTATTGGCTAATAGTAACTATAGTAGTAACCTTGTGCGTATAAGTGGAAGCATAATTTAATTTGCAGGGGTAGTAACAACGAAGGCACAGGGCTGGGGCCCTGCGCCTGTTGATGCGCCGAACATAAAACGCAATTAAAGATCCACAATGGTATTTGGTACAAGAGGGCGATGCAACAATGTCCCACATTGCTTCTTTGCCTGGACAAAAAAAAATGTAAGGTTTTAGGATGCACCCCCCAATACACAATCCCGGATGTGCGGATAAGGGTTTTATTTGCTGCATATCATCATGCCTAAATGAATACCTGCAATGTTGTGAGTACCAACCAGCGTTTGTTTAACTTAATAATACAAAGGATCATTAAGGTTGATTAACAATAATGTCCAATAATTCTTTTATACTAAACTTCGTATGCACTGTCATTGAAGAACCTCCGCTATTGATATGGATTTTGGCCGTGCTATTTTGAATAGTCAGGTTTGTAATATGCTTTGTAAATATTACATGCGTTGCACCCGCTGCATCCTGGATGCTGATAAACTCATTCATAAAAATTGTTTTTAGTGTGTATATTATTTTAAAATCGTAATCAAATATACCATGTATTGTAGCTTGTTATTTGTTTGCTTTTTGAATCTCGGGTGTTTGGGTTCCTGTTGAAACAAAATAACCACATCTGTAGTGGTGAGCCAATAATTGCCACACTTATTTCATGCATTTAGACAGCGCATTTGCATGGCCATCAAAACAACGACTGGAATTTTTTTGCCTGTTGAAATCATGCCGGTGAATATTTAATAATTGAGCTTAAATTATCCAACAGGGTAGCTGGTTTTTTTTATGATCTTTCTGCCGATTAAGAAATTTTGGCTTATATTATTTGAAGGCTTAAACGTATCAATGATTATTGAGTTCATTGACATTTATTTTTCCGAACCTGGTTTGTATAGACTGGAGTCTCAAAAGTACCGCATAAAATACCCCTGTTTTAAATTTAAGGTAAGAAAAGAGGCATCTTATTTGTGAGTAAATAATTTTAAAAATTCAACATATTAATCATCCTATAGCTGGGATCTGATCCGAATTGCTATCCAAATCTGCCAAAAGATATTAAAAACATTTATTTGTAGTGCCATTGCAATAAAATCTTCATAATTATGAAATTCTTTTCAATTATTTGTATGTTCATCGCAAATTCCTGTTTTGCACAGCAATGGCAGGCGGAAGTAATGGCTGGTGTATCTGGCTATAATGGTGATTTGACCCAGTCGTATGTTTCCTTCAAAACTATGAGGCCTGCCGTTAACCTTAACCTGAAATATCTTATGCCCAATGAATTTATTGTACTGCGGGCAGGCATTGGCTATGGATTTATATCGGGTAATGATAAAAACAATAAGGATCCCGGTATTGTAACCCGCAACCTGAATTTCAAATCCCATATACTGGAAGGGAGTTTATGTGTAGAGGTAAACTTATTTAAGCCTGACCGGTTTGAGGGCTTACCTTACCTTTTTGCAGGTGTAGGTGTATTTCACTATGATCCTTTCACAAAGGATAAGAATAATAATAAAACTTATCTGCGGCCTTTAGGAACTGAGGGCCAGGGATTAGCAGCATACCCCGGTAGAAAAATGTATTCGCTGACACAATTTTGTTTACCGTTTGGTGGTGGCTGGAAATTGAGATTCAATGGAAAGTATGAAATTATTTACGAGTTGGGGTTCCGTTACCTGTTCACAGACTACCTGGATGATGTAAGTACAAGTTATGCAAATCCCCAAACGCTACTGGCGCAGCGAGGTCCGACAGCAGTAGAATTGGCATACCGGCAAATTAATCCGTCTGTGGCAAAGGAGGGAAATCAAAGGGGAAATCCTAAAGCAAAAGATTGGTATTATATGACCGGCGTAAAATTATTGATTAAATTGGGCGAATAATAATTTGCCATGTTGATATCGCCATTGCAAAAGTTTGTTTCATTTAATTATTGAACATTTGAAAAGCCGTACTTTTATTTTTATTTATCGCATGCCATCATGTAGTTTAAAATAATACCGGGCCATAAATGGGGGGTAAAAATCGCTAAACACCCACCTTTCCAATATTTTATCGCTTTACTTTAACAGGCAAAAGAATATCACCGCCCCGATAACTCCGCATATTTATTTTTGGATAGTGTCGGCTAATTGTTAGCTGATAAATTTATCTTCAAGTACCGTTAAATAAAATACTACCGCTGATAATGTAAAAACCTACTTATTTTTTTGAATCCATGGAGTTTTTATAAACGGACCCTTCCTTCATTACCAGTATCACCTGCCTTACAGACGAAATTTTTTCAGAAGGGTCACCAGCTACCGCGATTATATCCGCCTGCAATCCTTTTTTTAATCTCCCTATTTTGCCGCTGTAGCCAAAAGCATCCGCATTCACCGAAGTGGCTGACTGCAAAACCGCCAGTGGCGACATGCCAAAGTTTACCATCCATTCCATTTCACGGGCGTTATCGCCATGGGTAAATACGCCCACATCGCCACCCATACAAATGGTTACTCCAGCTTTTATAGCCATCCCGAAACTTTTCTTTTTTTGATAGATTCCTGTACTGTCCAATGCAATCCCTTTTTCCGCCGCTTTGTATGATGCCACGGCTATTTCAGCGCTAATGGTGGGGCAGAACGCCACATTTTTTTCTTTCATCAAGGCGAATATTTCCATAGTTCCTTCATCGCCATGCTCTATTACACTAACTCCAGCCATTGCCGCCCTTCTCATTCCTTCCCCGGATGTAGCATGCGCTACCACCTGCCGTCCGCCACTTTTGGCAATGGCTACCGCGGCGGCTAATTCCTCTATGGAAAAGGCAGGTGCCGCTTCATTGTTTTTTCCCCATCGGTAATCGGCATATATTTTTACAAGGTCGGCGCCTTTGCCAATTTGTGTACGTACTTCGCTCAGCAACTCAGCCAGGTTGCCAACTTCTGCCGCTCCCTGCGGGTAATTCACATCAGGATTTTCGCTTTTAGGCCCATACGTACCTTTGGCTACAATAGCCCGGGTAGCCACTATCATTCCCGGACCCACTACTATTCCTTTTTCAATGGTTTTTTTTAAAGCCACGTCATCATAGATGGCGCCTTCCGTTCCCAGGTCCCTTACGGTAGTAAAACCCGCCAGCAAGGTAGCTTTGGCATGGTTGATAGCACGGGCGGTACGCTCCACCCTGCTTTCGCCGAGTACCTGTTGGTTCCAACCTGTTTCATTGTAGGGGTGCAAGAATAAATGTGAATGGCCTTCTATCAACCCAGGCAGCAGTGTGGCGCCGGGCAGAGAAATAATGTTGGTATTCGCCGGGATACCGGTAAGAAACCCGATTGCTTCTATTTCTTTTCCGTTTACCAGCACAGACCAGCCAACATGCATTTCAACACCATCAAAAACACGATCCGCTTTTAATAAAGTACGGCTACTCTTTTGCGCAAATGATGTAATGGCAAAACATAAAAGGGCTATTAATTTCATGACAAATATTTGAATGGGGGCTTTAGGGAATTAATATATCAAGATATAAAGATATTGAGATATTGGAAGGGTTCATATCAAATTTTCGCTCCACTTATCAAGAGAATTATTGAATTGCACCCTATTGGGATGCACCATATAAGATATTGAGGCATTCAGGTATTCGGATATTCATTTCTATTTAATAAAATGGCGCCAGGCGGAGGTGAAAATACATGATTGGGGTTTGGGGTATAGTTTGAAGGCCCTGTTTTGCCCCTGTACCTCCTGATGAAACGGGACAGGCTTTCCCGAAAAATGCCGATAGATCGGCACAGGCCGGGATGTATCAAAAGAAGGGGGCCTTCCGCCAGTTCATTAAATGCGCTGATGAAACGCCCAATAAAACACAATTAAAGATCCCCAATGGTATTCAGTACAAGAGTACACAAATAAACCTGGGCTGATGTTTCGCTAATTACAACCTGAGTAAAAATTAGTGGTTATTTATTTTTAAATGGCGAACTGTTTTTTGAAATGTGCCGTTATTCGAAGACCCTGTTTTGCCCCCGTCCCCGCTGGCCAGCTGGGAGGTCTTCTACCAGTTCATAAATTGCGTCTGATGAATTGCTCAGTAAAACGCAATTAAAGTTCCCCAATGGTATTCAGTACACGAGTGCGACGCAACGATGATGCCATGAAATACTTCTGCTTGGACAACAAAAAAA
>JANOTW010000305.1:0-3838 GCA_031416575.1 Ferruginibacter sp. | reverse complement strand
GGTGTTGAACTGCATGGTTATCTCCCTGGTAAAGCCTACCTGGCAACTATTAACAATGATTTTAATTTTGCGCTTGCCGCGGCATTTAATATCTCCTCCATTAACGCTATACCTCCTTTTTATAAAGTTGACCCGGAACTGGTAAATTATAATCCGGCTGGCGATAAGCAACATGAAAAAAAAATCGTGGTTAGCTTTTATCCAACGCTTGACAGGGCAATCGTACTACAGCAATTGCAGCAAGCAGGCGCAATGATAACACTTACAAAATTTGATAAGGACAATATTATTTTTATAGAGGCGGATAGTTCAGTCATTTCCGCCATCGCGGCTTTGCCATTTATTAGCGCAATTCATTTACAATCCATAACAGATAAACCGCTAAACTATAATGATATTGGAACACACGGTATCAGCGGCCTCAATGCTTTGAGTGGGAAAAACTTAAATGGTAAAGGGGTAACTATAGGGATTGGGGATAATGCTGATATTTCCTCCCATATTGATTTTGCAGGAAGAGTGATCAACCGGAGCCCTGCTAAACCGGAAAATCATGGGACCCATGTGGCCGGTACCGCGGCTGGTGCAGGTATCCTCAATATAAAAAATCATGGTATGGCACCCAGGGCTTCTTTGATCAATCAGTTCTTCAGTGAAATTATTACCAGCGCACCGGCATATATTACCGACAATAATATGGTGCTCACCAATAATTCCTATTATTCAGGAGAAGACGGTTGCCCTGGCAATGGTGCGTATGATATATTGAGTAATTATATTGACAAACAGATGGGTGGTTACGCTCAATTATTACACGTAATTGCAGCCGGTAACGATGGCGCCAATACCTGTTCACCTTATCCTGCAGGTTATGCCACGGTAAAATCAGGTTGGCAAAGCGCCAAAAATGTGCTAACAGTCGGCGCCATGAAAACGGACGATTATAGCATCGCTTATTTCAGCAGCCGCGGCCCTCTTAAAGATGGCCGTATAAAACCTGAAATAACAACGGGGGGATGGGCAGTCACTTCTACAACAACCGGTAATGGCTACGGAATAAATTGGGGTACCAGTATGGCCAGCCCGGTGGCTACAGGTTCGCTATCATTGATGTATGAACGATACCGGCAAACCCATGGAGGGGCCAATCCCAGGAGCTCGCTGATGAAAGCGCTGGCTTGTAATACAGCGGAGGACCTGGGTAATGCGGGACCTGATTTTACATTTGGTTTTGGAATGCTGAATACAAGGCGGGCGGTAGAAGCTATTGAAGGCAATCGTTATTTTATCAATGCCGTATCAAACGGGGGCAATAATGCCCATGCCATTACTGTTCCGGCCAACACAAGGCGGTTAAAGGTAATGTTGTATTGGGCCGATACCGCTGCGGCAACCAATGCGGCGGTGGCATTGGTAAACGACCTGGATCTTACTGTTGCGGAACCTTCTGCTGTATTGCACCGGCCGCTAATTTTAAATCCTTCACCTGCAACGATAAACAATGTGGCAGTGGAAGGGATTGACCGTTTAAATAATATAGAACAGGTGGTGATTGAAAATCCTGTAGCGGGTACATACACCATCAATATAAATGGGTTCACAGTGCCATTTGGTTCACAGGAATATATCATCAGTTATGAAACCGTGCAGGCATCGGTTACCGTGGAATATCCTTTCGGCGGCGAAAAACTGGTGCCCGGTGAAACAGAAAATATCAGGTGGTCTGCCTATGGAAATGAGGGCGATAATTTTACAATTGAATATTCTGCTGATAATGGAAGCAACTGGGTTACTATTAATAACAATGTAGCTTCCGCCGACAGGAAATTTCCATGGCCCGTTCCTTCGGGGCTTATTACCAACCAGGCGCTGGTAAGGGTAAGCAGGAATGGGACCGCTTTAACTGATCAAAGTGATTTTAATTTCACCCTTTTGGGAAGCCCCGTTGTAGCGGCTACCAATGTTTGTGAAGGCGCCATACAATTAGATTGGGGGGCAATTGCCAGCGCTACTTCTTATGATATATTGCAATTAGCGGGAGATAGTATGCAGGTGATTGGCAATACTACAGGCACATCGTGGATAGTAAAGGGATTGAATAAAAATACTACCGCCTGGATGGGTGTAGCTACAAAAAATGGTACGGTTGCCGGAAGGCGTTCTTTATCCGTAAGCGCCCTGCCTGATACCGGGCCCTGCACGCTGGCATCATTTAACAATGACCTGAAAGTGGATAGTATCCTGGAGCCGGCCAGTGCCAGGCAGGGTTTTGCAAATGCGGGTAATGCTATCAAAGCGGTAAAAATATTGATCAGGAATTTGGGAACGGTTCCGGTGAATGGCCCTTTCAATGTTTCGTATCGTTATGCCGGTACAACCGTTACCGAGAGCATCAATCCGGTGATTGCCGCAGGGGGCAGTTACATTTATACTTTTAGTGGCGCCTATCCAGTTGTACCTGCAGGTTTTAAATATGATTTTAAATCGTGGGTTAGTTTAGCGGCTGATGGTAATCATTTGAATGATACCGCTTATAAAACCGTGAAGTATATTAATAATGACGCGATAACATCCCTGCCGGTTACAGAAGGCTTCGAGTCTTTGCCCGTTGTGGATTTCACCATTCCCGAAATAGCCATTGGGGATAATAAGCGCCTTGATTTTTCAACCAGCAGCCAAAGGGGAAGGGTCAGGGCTTTTGTAAATACCGGGTTCGCATTTAACGGAACCAGGGCAATGACGCTGGATCAGACACCCTATAATGATGCAACCAACACTGACAGTCTAACGGTCAGTTATAATTTATCAAATTATGTTTCAAAGCAACTGCGACTGGATTTCTATTATAAAAATCATGGGCAGGCGGATGCCCCCGGAAATAGGGTGTGGATGAAGGGTAGTGAAAATAATGCATGGGTGCAGGCTTATGATCTTTTCGCTAACCAGTCATCAATCGGAACCTGGAAACGTGGCATCATCAATTTAAATGAAGTGCTGGGCGGTGCCGTTCCATCGCAAACTGTAACACAGACATTCCAGGTAAAAATAGGACAAGAGGGAAACACTTCCGCCAACGCTGCCAGTGCGGTAATTGATATTGATGATGGCTACACTTTCGATGACCTTATACTGAATGAAGTATTCAATGATGCAGGTGTAACAAAAATTATTTCCCCTGATTTAAGCGGGTGCTCATTGGGTACGGCTAACCCAATCAGCATTCAAGTAAAAAATTATAATAACGCGACACTAAATAATTTGTTGGTTAGTTACCAGGTAAATGGAGGGGTGGTAGTTACAGAAAATATCGCTTCCATCGCACCCAATCAAACGATGGATTATGTGTTTACCCAAACCGCTGATCTTTCAGCTTATATTGACTATAACATCAACGTTTGGGTGAAGTATCCAACAGATAGCTATTCAGCGAATGACAGTATTCTGAATTTCAATGTACATAATAGCCCTGTTATCAGCAGTTATCCCTACCTGCAAAATTTTGACATCAATGACGGGTATTTTTACACGAAGGGCACCAACAGTTCCTGGCAGTGGGGAATACCAGCAAACATCATCATTAATAAAGCAGCCAGCGGAACCAGGGCCTGGGTAACCAATCTCACGGGAAGTTATAATAACGTTGAAAAGTCTTATTTATATTCGCCCTGTTTTGATATTCAAAGTTTGCTGCAACCGGTGCTTTCCTTTAGCCATATTTTAATAACCGAGCTGAATTATGATTATAGCTGGGTAGAATATTCAACTGATGGTGTGGCTTGGCAAAAACTCGGTAATGCAGGAGGCGGGACCAACTGGTATGATAATGCATCATTGGTTA
>JANOTW010000304.1:0-2078 GCA_031416575.1 Ferruginibacter sp. | reverse complement strand
CGGGCTGACCCATTTGTAAATAGCAAGTAAACCCAATACCACTGTACTGATGGCAACAATAATTCCGGTATTGATGCCGCCGGAAGCCCCGACCGTTTGACGGATATCTTTCATTGAATAGCCGTACAAGTCGGCGCCAAGGGGTACAAAGGAAAGACTGAAATATTGCATTAACCCAAGGGAAACCAGCGTGACAACAATACTGAGGCTAACGGTTACGATATTTGCCAGGCGCTTACCGGCCAAAAATAACAGCATGTATAATCCCGCGAATACGAGGTTGATCTTTAGAAAGAATACCAGGTCATTCAATAACGACAGCATGAATATATATGCCGGTTGCCCGGGATACTGGTGTATAATACCGTTATAAATAAAATCCGATATTCTTAGCAAAACAAGCATCAACAGCCAGCCTGCCGCGATATTTAGGTAACCAAAAAAGCCATCCCTTAACCTGGGTGCAAGGGGAATATTTTGAACAACCGCACCGGGAAGCAAGTTAAACCCTTGCCTTGTCATTTCACCCCAGCTATTACGTTTCAATACCAGGTCAATATTGCCACGTATGGCCGACCATACCACAAAGGGGTGAAAAAAGAAAGGTTCCAAAAACGCTGTAAATATTAGCTTTGCCAGTTCTCCTCTTTTTTTATATTGATTATATGTGAGTACTTCCATCAAAATGGCGAATACGGAATACAGCCAGCCAAAGGTTAAGACGAACCCGAGCAATGCAAGGAAAAAGGTCCAGTCAACAATTCCTATTATAGCAAAGAAAATAAACCCTGCCATGCCAATGAACTCGATAATGGGTGCCAGGAACTCAAAGAAGAACCAGTAAGGATAACTGAACATACCCAGCAGTCCATAACGGGGATTGAAGAAAAGAATGCGGTGGATTTTTAATGTTTCGATGGTACCCCTGGTCCAGCGGTTTCGCTGCCGGCCCAGTATTTTGTATGAAGCGGGCGCTTCCGTCCAGCATAGCGGATCAGGGATATAGGCTACTTTGTAAGGTAATCGAAGTTCTTCCATGTACCGGCGCATACGCACTATGAGTTCCATATCTTCACCTACTGTTTTGGGATTATATCCGCCGGCCTTAATTACGATCTCCCGGTCAAAAGCGCCAAAAGCGCCCGATATTATCAGTAATCCATTTAACCGGCTCCATGCCATGCGGCCCAATAAAAAAGCCCGTATATATTCCAGGGTTTGTACCCGTGGTAAAAACCCTTTCGGCAAATTCACCTCTACCAGGCGCCCATTTTGAATGATGCAGGAATTTGCGATCCTTACAACGCCGCCGGTGGCGATGACCCTTTTACCGGTTTCTTCAATAAAGGGTTTTACGAGTTTTAATAAAGCGTCCTGCTCAAGAATGCAATCCACGTCTATACAAACAAGGTATTGGTTGCTGGCCAGGTTGATGCCGGTATTCAATGCATCCGCCTTGCCTCCGTTTACCTTATCAATCACAATCAATTTTTTGTAAACCGTATTGCTGCTTTTATAAACCGCTTTCACCTGCTTTGCCGGAATGTGCTGATGGTATAAAACATCCACTACTTCAAGGTCGTAGGCTTCAATTAGTTTTTGCATGGAACCATCCTTACTGCCGTCATTGATCACGATCAGTTCAAATTGGTTGTAATGGATACTCAATAATGAGCGAACATTCTCAATGATATTGGCCCCTTCATTGTAGGCTGGCGCCAATATGCTTACAGAAGGTGCGTAATTGGAGGATGCGAGGAGATTATAATCCGTGAAACTGCTTTTGCGTAAATACCTTCTTGTTTCCCCAATTGAATAAATGCCGATAAAAATATAAGATGCCAGCAAGCTTACCGAATATATCAATATACCGTAGCTGAAAAGATCATATAAAACCAGTTTCCACATTTTTTAGGAATTGAATTTCTGCAACTATTTTCCTGATGGGGGCAGTTACAAGCTTTTAAATAAAATTTTGAAGGTGCAAGACTGTTTTGTTTGCAGCCAGTTTTATATCAGCATCTTTAACATGCTGGAGTGTTTGCAAAAATTGCAGGTCTTTTTCAGAGCCGGTTTTC
>JANOTW010000303.1:0-1532 GCA_031416575.1 Ferruginibacter sp. | reverse complement strand
CCCGGTAGCCTGTGCCGCGGCATTGGAAACAATAAAAATTTATGAAGATGATAACCTGTTTGAAAATGCCCGTTTAATGGGAACTTATGTAAATGAGCGGGTTGAACTTTTAAAACTAAAACATCCCTCCATCGGTGACTTTAGAAATACCGGTTTATTGGGATGTATTGAATTAGTAAAAAACAGGGCCACCAAAGAGCCAATGGCGCCATTCAACGCAAAACCCGAAGAAATGGTGATAATGAATAAAGTATCCGCTAAAATAAAAGAGCTGGGCATGTACACTTTTGTTCGTTGGGGTTTTATATTTATCGCACCGCCACTTTGTGTTACAAAAGATCAAATTGATGAAGGCTTAGCGATAATAAGCGAGGCTATTTTAATTGCGGATGATTATGTAAATTGATATTTTATAAACCCCGGTTTTAGAAAGATAAATTGACCCGATGCCGGGAAATAGAAGAATCGCAGTTGGGTATGTTCTAAAACGTCCCGTAGGGACAAAATATCGGTAGAAATTAAAAACAAATTACTATAAAGTCCCGTAGGGACGTGATATAAAATTTTGGGCTACGGAGATTGATTAAAAGTGTAAAATTATTGTAAAATGCAAGGTTGATGAAAATGAACCAATCCGTTTTTATATTGCTGGAATTATATCACCTCCCAACGGGACTTTAATCACTTAATTCTAATTTTAACTACCGATATTTTGTTCCTACGGAACGACTCGGGTATAAATGGGGATATAATTTTGCATCATTTTTTCTTTTTCAAAATTTAATTGTCTTTGCTGAAATAAGATTCATTAACCACTGATCATTCCAACCACCCAAACTAACCTCCATGCACATTGAGAACCTCTTAACCGAAGAGTTGCAATCTTCCCATTTGTATAGTAAAGACCTGGCGCCGGTGCCAGCTTCCAAAAGAAGCTGGGGTACCTGGAACTATGCGGCTTTGTGGATCAGTATGAGTTTGTGTATCCCCACTTACATGCTGGCCAGTTCCTTAATTGAAGGCGGTATGAACTGGTGGCAGGCGATACTCACTATTTTTATCGGCAATACGGTTGTGCTGGTCCCGATGATTTTGAATGGACATGCCGGCGCTAAATATGGAATTCCTTTTCCTGTTTTTGCAAGGGCAAGCTTTGGTACCACGGGCGCAAATATTCCTGCTATGTTAAGGGCCATTGTGGCCTGCGGATGGTTTGGTATTCAAACATGGATCGGCGGGTTCGCCTTGTTTCAGATGTTTCATTTATGGTTCCCTTCTTTGGATACACTGCCAGCCGTTTTTCCGGCTTCATGGGGATTGCAAACGGGGCCGGCGATCTGCTTTTTTATTTTTTGGTTATTGAATATGTATGTGGTTTACCTGGGTGTGGGGAGTATAAAAAAACTATTAGTGTTCAAAGCGTTCTTTTTGCCGTT
Source organism: Ferruginibacter sp. (assembly GCA_031416575.1). Taxonomy (GTDB): domain Bacteria; phylum Bacteroidota; class Bacteroidia; order Chitinophagales; family Chitinophagaceae; genus Ferruginibacter. The sequence goes on along the minus strand of JANOTW010000303.1, from coordinate 96 downwards.
TGCCGCTTTGGCCTTATTGTTTTGGGCTATCAATGCAGGAAATGGTTTAGGGCCTATTTTGGAACAGCCTTCAAAGTTTGCCACCACAGGCGGTTT
>JANOTW010000302.1:0-2430 GCA_031416575.1 Ferruginibacter sp. | reverse complement strand
CCAGGAAATTCAACCCCATTCGGGGTTGTGCCTGATTTTGTCGTTCATTTCCCCGGGTTTCACCCGGGGCTATTCACATTTAACCCCGTTGGGGTTTTTCCGGAAAATAATATAAAGCGATGATTTTGATTTGAAGTCAGGTCGGGAGTTCTGAATTTATGAATGGGTTAACAAAACGCAATTAAAGTTCCCCAATGGTATTCAGTACACGAGGGCGTCCCGAGGCAGCACACAAAACCTTACTCGGGATAAATAACGCAACGATGCTTATTCAGGGGTCTGATGCCTGGACAAAAAAAAAAATAATAAAGCATGCACTTTAAACTGCGAAAGATAAGGAGTTCTGAGATTATAACTGGTTGACTGCATAATCATATTCGCCCTGATCCGTAAAAAAAGTAACGGCAGGATAAAAGTGACCTGAAATAATTTCTTGCGAATTAAGATGGTAGTTTTACTGCAAGTATATCTACCATTTCAATAACAGGTGGCTGCGACAACAACTCCGCGGCATTGGCCATCAGGGCCGCTGCGATGGGGCCATTTAAATGCGCCTGCCTGCCTTCATCTCCAGGGAAGGAATCAAAAATGCCAAAAGTAGATGGGCTAAGACGCAATGCAAGCCAGGTAGTTGTTTGGGGTTCCTGTTCAGCTAAGGGAAGCCCGCCACGAAGAAAATTTTCTACGTCTTGTTCCTTACCAGGCTTTGCCTCTAAGCGAACGGGTAATGCTACATTATTCATGTTGTAAAGTTTAGAATGAATGAAAAAGCTACCTCCGTAAAAGTACATCCTGAAGATTTATTCTATAATACTATTTTCTTTTTTTTGGTTTAATGTTTAATAAAACCCAACCTGTAAAAGTGAGTTCCGATAAACCGGATTTAAAAATTCCTCAACCCTGCCAGACTGTATCAGGCAGGCAGGATTGAGGAGCAAAGGAAAAAATATTTCCGCAAAATCCAAAAATATTTCGGAACTTAATAGCAGCACAAAAGCCGATACAAAACTATTTTCCAACGACACGTCGTGTTTAAAAAATCTTCCGCCGTTATACGTACACTCTTGTATTTATGGTTCTTTGTGCAGCCTGCGAAGCAATTGGTACATCCCGTATTTTTGCGGGTCGCTACATCAGCATATCCGCTGGCCTCTTTGATCAACATAATAAAAAATAAAATAAACAACTCAATCAACAATTTACATGTGTTAACAAAAAAAATCCTTCTACTATAAAAGGTTTAAATTCATTCCATATACAACTATTAAAATTATATAATGTTTCAATCAGCTATAGAAAAAATCTCCGGCTTTACCAGGCCCCTACATTCCATTTCAAGAACTTACGGAGGACTGGTAGTGCCCGGAACCGCAACCTTCTTTTTTGTAAACGATACCGGGGTGGCAATTACCTGTAAGCATGTCGCCAATTTGATACCCTCCGCCGACAACATTAATGCTACCTATCTTAAATTTAAAAGCGAAAGGGATAAGCTGGCGAAGGATGGCAGGTATCATAAACTTTTAAACGGCCTGGAAATAAAATATAAATATGGCAAGGAAACCACTGTGCAGTTAAAGAATAATTTTCTAAATTGTTTTGATAAGCTTGAACAAATAGTTTGCCATGTACATCCCACATTAGATCTTGCGATTATTGAATTTAAAGGCTTTGAAAAAATATTATACAACGGCCATGCAAGTTTTATAAAAGACAGCGGTAAAATCAAACAGGGAAAATACCTATGCAGGTTAGGGTTCCCTTTTCCTGAATTTAATAATTTTAAGCACAACCCGGTAACAGACGATATTGAATGGACCAATACAGGAAATCCCAACTCTCCCACCTTTCCCCTTGATGGGATCATTACACGCTTTACGGCAGATGCAACAGAAGGGATCACCGGAATAGAAATGAGTACCCCGGGGCTAAGGGGACAAAGCGGCGGTCCGCTCTTTGATACGGATGGAAAAATTTACGGGATGCAATTTGCAACCAATCATTTGCATTTAGGCTTCGACCTGCAGGACAAGGAAATAATGAATGGCGGTAAAAAAACAAAAGTATCCAACTACCCTTTTTTACATGTAGGCATATCCGTGCATGTTGATAAAATAAAAGCATTCCTGGGCCAGCACGCAATTGATTTTACGGAATCGGACTAAGGCTACTTTACAAAGGGCGATAAATTTCATGAAATAATCAACGAAGCCCCAGGTTGGCCGCCCATAGATGCAATGATAAAAAAGCCATTTATTATTTTTTCAGTAAGCAATAATTATCCGCCTGGGTAAACGAGCGAGCCTTCCTTAATGAGTGCATCCCAAATTGTCGCTGGTAACCGCAGCGTTAATTCGAATTACTCCCTCCCTAATTTACAGTTGGCAAGCAAGGTTTTTATACGTAACTTTTGGCGATAAAAAAACCACA
>JANOTW010000301.1:0-11404 GCA_031416575.1 Ferruginibacter sp. | reverse complement strand
GAGTATAAAAAAACTATTAGTGTTCAAAGCGTTCTTTTTGCCGTTTGCCGCTTTGGCCTTATTGTTTTGGGCTATCAATGCAGGAAATGGTTTAGGGCCTATTTTGGAACAGCCTTCAAAGTTTGCCACCACAGGCGGTTTTTTTCATTTCTTCTTTCCTGCATTAACCGGGATGGTTGGTTTTTGGGCAACACTCTCATTAAACATTCCCGACTTTACCAGGTATGCCAAAAGTCAAAAAGCACAGATAACAGGGCAGGCAGTGGCTTTGCCAACTTCCATGACATTGTTTTCTTTTATCGGGGTAGTGGTTACTTCGGCTACTACCATCATCTACGGTACTACCATTTGGGATCCCCTGGTATTGGCAGGAAAGTTTGAAAGTAAATTGTTGGTGAGTGTAGCGATGGCCGCAGTGGCGATTGCAACTTTGGCAACCAATATCGCAGCTAATATTGTAAGCCCCGCAAATGATTTTGCACATTTGGCGCCTAAAAAAATTAATTTCAGAACGGGAGGCTATATCACCGGCATCATTGGGATCCTCATCTTTCCGTGGAAGCTGATAGCTGACCCCGGCGGTTATATTTTTACATGGCTGGTGGGCTATTCAAGTTTGCTGGGGCCAATTGGTGGCATCATGATCGTTGATTATTATTTTATCCGAAAACAACAATTAGAGTTGGGCGAATTGTATAAAGCAAAAGGCGTTTATAGTTTTAAAAGTGGTTTTAATTTAATTGCCATCGTTGCATTATTGTTGGGCATATTGCCCAATGTGCCGGGCTTTTTAGTACAGGTAAAATTGCTGGGCCACACCTCCATGCCATCATGGATCATCCACATTTACAGCTACGCCTGGTTTGTTGGATTTTTTGCAAGTGGGGTAAGTTATTGGTTGCTGATGCGGCGCACCGGTTATAAGGTTGCCAACCTTTAAAAGGTTGGCAACCTTTGGCAGGGTTTGCCATGTTGAATAGTTGAATTTGGTTTAGGTCTCAATGAATAATTAATTAATGCTATTGTCCCGGCACGGAAGCTTTGGTCATCATCGTTGTGTCACTCCCTTTTACCGCATACCATTGGGGATCTTTAATTGCGTTTTGCATTTCTCCGCAACGTCCCTTGTACCGCATACCAATGGGGACCTTTAATTGTGTTTTACACTTCTCCGCAATGTCTCTCCTGCCTGTTGGCCTTAAAGCAACGGGCAGGGACGGCCTTGTGTGTATTATCGGAAATATATTTTAATGGCGTCATCAGTAACAAGAAAGACACAGGGTGCTGATGCGGTACACCAGTTATAAGGTTGCCAACCTTTTAAAGGTTGGCAACCTTTGGCAGGGTTTGGCATTTCATCTGAAACAGTAGAATTAGTTTTAAATGGTTGGTATCCTTTATGCTTTGTCAAAAATTAATGCAACCTGTTTAAATAGATGGTGTGTTATTGTGCCGTTAGGCACATAATATTGGTAGAAAAATTATCGGATGTGTTAACGTGCCGTAGGTACGCAATATTTCACCATAACAATCTCCAACAAAACACAATTAAAGATCCCCATAGGTATGCGGTACAAGGGAGTGACACAACGATGATGAGTAAAGAACCTTCTGCCCGGACAATAAATAAATTACGAAAAATTTAATTGCGCCAACAGAAATAATGATTACTAATTAAAACACATTAAATTAGTATTTGGATTTATCATTCGTTATTTGAAAATAATAATCATGAGCATTATAATTAAAAATGGAAACATCATAACGGCCTCCGATAATTATGTGGCCGATATTTTTATTGAAGGTGAAACAATCACTTCAATAGGAACAAATTTATCTGTAAGCGCCGATAAAGAAATTGATGCGGCCGGCCTGTTGGTTTTTCCGGGGGCCATTGACCCGCATGTGCATTTGGAAATGCCTTTTATGGGTACGTTTTCCAGTGATAATTATGAAACCGGCACCAGGGCTGCTTTGCACGGTGGCACTACTACGGTGATAGATTTTATTTTGCAATCACAAGGCCATTCATTATATGAAGCCTACCATGCATGGAGCGGCAGGGCCAATGGCAATGCAATTGGTGATTATGGTTTTCACATGGCCGTAACGGATTTTAATGAAAGCACCTGCAAAGAAATAATAGGCCTGGTTGAAAAGGAAGGCATTACATCGTTTAAAATATTTATGGCTTACAAAGGGGCGCTGATGATTGATGATAAACAGATGGTGGGCCTGATGAATGAAGTGAAGGAAAGGGGCGGCATGGTAACCGTACACGCCACCAATGGCGATATGATTGATTTTCTGATTGCCAAAAATAAGGCTGAAGGAAAACTAACCCCGCTCTATCATTATTTATCACAGCCGGAAGTTACGGAAGCCGAAGCCTCCGGAAGGTTTGCAGGCATTGCCGGTTACACGGGCTGCCCCGGTTATATTGTACACATGACCTGCGAGGGCGCATTGAATGCGGTAAGAAATAATAACCGCAACAATCAAAAAGTATTCGCTGAAACATGTATTCAATATTTATTGTTGGATGCCTCTTTGTATGAAAATAATTTTGAAGGGGCCAAATGGGTAATGAGCCCGCCATTAAGGGAAAAGAAAGACCAGGCCGCATTATGGGCGGGCATCAACCAGGGATTGATACAGGTGGTGGCAACAGATCATTGCCCATTTAAATGGGAGCAGAAATTAATGGGCAAGGATGATTTTTCAAAGATACCCAACGGCCATCCGGCAATAGAACACCGGGTAGAATTGTTATATAGCGAAGGGGTACGCAAAGGAAAAATTACCCTCCAAAAATTTGTAGAAGTTTTAAGCACCAACCCGGCAAAAATATTTGGCATGCATCCACGTAAAGGTTGTTTAGCGCCGGGTTCTGATGCGGATATCGTATTGTTTGATCCCAATCAGCAACATACCATCAGCGCCTCCACACATCACATGAACACCGATTATTCCGCTTATGAAGGATGGCAGTTGACAGGTAAATGCAAAACCGTTTTACTGCGGGGAAAGGTGGTGATTGATGATGGTAAATGTTTGGTAGAAAAAGGTAATGGGAAATATATTAAAAGAAATAAGGTAAAGGGAACTATTTAGATATTGTAGGAACAGGCCGCGGCCTGTTCCCAGGGGGTTGCCACGAATGAACGAATGAACACAAATAAAAATTCTTGTTATTTTAATAAAAAATAATTATTGTTAATTCGTTCATTCGGCGCTAAATAAAATATGAATTTCGCATATCCCCACGTAGGAACAGGCCTCGGCCTGTTCCTACAACGAACGAACGAACGAACAACGAACGAACGAACAACGAACGAACGAACAACGAACGAACGAACAACGAACAACGAACAACGAACAACAATCAACCATAAATTCATGTCACGTATCATCAAATCGGGCCTCATACAAATGGGCCTTCCGAAAACTGAAGGAGAGGGCACCATCGAGGAGATCAAGGAAGCGATGGTTCAAAAACATATTCCGCTGATACACGAAGCGGGCGAAAAAGGTGTTCAGATATTGTGTTTACAGGAAATATTTAATACGCCCTATTTCTGTCCGGGGCAGGATAAAGCATGGTATGCATCGGCTGAAACAGTACCTGGCCCTACAACAGAGCGTATGGTGGAATATGCCAGGCAATACAATATGGCCATCATTGTTCCGGTTTATGAAAAGGAGCAGGCGGGAGTGTTGTACAATACAGCGGCGGTGATTGATGCGGACGGGACTTATCTCGGTAAATACAGAAAAAACCATATACCTCATACGGGTGGTTTTTGGGAAAAGTTTTTCTTTAAACCAGGCAATCTTGGATACCCGGTATTTCAAACAAAGTATGCGAAAGTGGGGGTATATATTTGTTACGACCGTCACTTTCCGGATGGCGCCAGGTGCCTGGGATTGAATGGTGCGGAGATCGTTTATAATCCATCCGCCACCACAGTTGGGCAATCGCAATACCTGTGGAAATTAGAGCAACCGGCACATGCAGTGGCCAATGGATATTTTATGGGTTGCATTAACCGGGTAGGAATGGAAGCGCCCTGGAACCTCGGTAAATTTTACGGCAGCAGTTATTTTGTAGATCCGCGTGGACAAATTTTTGCACAGGCAGGCGAAGACAAAGATGAACTGCTGATTGCGGAATTTGACCTGGGTATGATTGATGAGGTAAGAAGTACCTGGCAGTTTTTCAGGGATAGGAGGCCGGAGACTTATGGAAAAATAACGGAGTTGTAATCTGATCTCTTTATAATAACATTCATTTCATTTTTAAAAAAATATTTATGCGGAAGATTCACATTGTAGTGTTGTTTTTATTTGTACCAGCATTTGTTTTTGCACAATCTAAGCATGCGATAAAACATGAAGACCTATGGTTGATGAAACGTGTTGGTGCGCCGGAGATTAGTCCTGATGGTAAGTGGGTTGTTTTCAATATTACCTTTCCCGCCTATGATGAAAAAGACCAGAGCAGTGATTTATGGCTGGCAGCAGCGGATGGCAGCAAACCACCAAGAAAAATAACCAACACGAAAGCTCCTGAAAATGCTTACACCTGGAATACGGATAATAAAACGATTGCCTTTTCCACTAAAAGAGAAGGTGATGAAGTAGCACAGGTATATACCATTAATATTGCGGATGGCGGCGAAGCTCAACGCATTACCAATTTATCAACTGGCGCCGCTGATCCTAAATTCAGTCCTGACGGGAACATGATTTTATTTACCAGCCGTGTGTATCCTGGCGCTTTCACTGATTCTGCCAATAAGAAAATAGCAGGTGAAAAAATAAAAATAAAATATAAGGCAAGGGTTTATACTTCCTTTCCTATCCGTGATTGGGACCATTGGGTTGATGAAAAACAAACACATGCTTTTGTACAAAAAACAGACACCAATGCAGAAGCAAAAGATTTGTTTTCCAATTCGGAAATGGCGGGTAAAGAAGGTTTTGATTTTAATGGCAACTACTGCTGGAGCCATGATGGCAAACAGGTAATCTTTACTGCTTTTGTCAGCAGAAATGAAAGCATTTATAAGGACATTGCTGCCAACATTTACAGTGTTTCGATAAGCGGGGGTAATGCTGTACAATTTACTAAAGATGGCTTTGATTATACGGACTTGGCGGTAAGTAACGATGGAAAGTTTTTGTATGCCCAGGCTTCGGCTACAAATAATTATAAAGTGTATAACCTGAATAAACTGGTACGTTTTGATTATCCATCCATGCAGCATAAAACCATGCTGGCTACACAATTAGACAGGCCTATTAATAAATATCAGGTTACTGCCAATGGCATTGTGATGAGTTCGGAATCTGAAGGGAATGATAATATATATACCATTGCAGCAGGTGAAACAGAAGCCAGGCCATTGTTGAATAATACTACAGGTTGTTATACCAATGTAAGCGTATCAGGCAACAATACGGTTGTTGCCAATTATGAATCAGCGGCTATGCCGGCTGAAGTTGTACGCATCAATGCCAACAGCCATGAATTCATTTCACAGTTCAATAAGGATAAACTGGCAACACTTGATTTACAGCCTATAGAAACATTCTGGTTTACCGGCAGCCGGGGTAAAAAAATCAAAAACATATTGGTAAAGCCTGCAGGATTTGATGCGACAAAAAAATATCCTTTGTTGGTGGTGATACATGGTGGGCCTGCTGGTTCATGGAAAGATAATTTTGGATACAGGTGGAACTATCATTTACTGGCAGCTCCGGGTTATGTACTGGTACTTACTGATTATACCGGCTCTACAGGTTATGGTGAAAAGTTTTCGCAGGATATACAATACGACCCGTTTAAAGGGCCAGCCAACGAAATCAATGAAGCTGCTGCCTATGCAATAAAACAATATTCATTCATTGATGGGAATATCCAGGCTGCCGGTGGTGCAAGTTATGGTGGTCATTTAGCTAACTGGTTGCAGGCCACTACTACGCATTACAAATGCCTGATAAGCCATGCAGGATTGGTAAACAGTGAAAGCCAATGGGGTACCAGCGATGCTATTTATAACAGGGAAGTATTGAATGGCGGAGCGCCATGGGTACAAACCAAAACATGGAAAGAACAAAACCCTATTCACTATGCTGAGAAATTTAAAACACCCATTTTAGTAACGGTAGGTGAACTGGATTTCAGAGTGCCGATAAATAACTCAATTGAAAACTGGCATACACTGCAACGGATGAAAGTGCCTTCTAAACTGATAGTGTTTCCTGAAGAAAATCACTGGATATTAAAAGCGGAAAACAGCAGGTTCTTTTATCAGGAGCTTCATGGCTGGTTGAAAAAATATATGCACTAAGCCCAAAGCTATTTTTTATTTATAATTCAAATCAATGCCAATACGCAATAACAGGCTTTCTACAACAGAGTACCAACAAAATTTCAGCGATATTCATCCGCCGTTTGAAACACCAGATGCCGCATTGGTGGAAGCCAACCGTTGTTTGTTTTGTTATGATGCACCTTGCATGAAAAGCTGCCCCACCAGCATTGATGTGCCAAAATTTATAAAACAAATTTCAACCGGAAATATTAAAGGTTCGGCGCATACCATTTTTAAAAGCAATATAATGGGGGCGGGTTGCAGCAAAGTGTGCCCCGTAGAAAAGTTGTGTGAAGGCGCCTGTGTATTTAATTTAATGGAGGAGGAACCCATACCTATTGCAAAGCTACAGCGGTACAGTACCGAAATAGCGATGAAAAATAACTGGCAACTGTTTAACAGAAAAGAATCAACCGGCAAAAAGGTAGCGGTGGTTGGTGCCGGGCCTGCAGGCCTTAGTTGTGCGCATACACTTAGCCGCAAAGGAGTGGATACAACCATTTACGAAAGAGAAAGCAAGGGCGGCGGCTTAATGACTTATGGGATTGCAGCGTATAAAGTAACGCCGCAGTTTTGCCAGGATGAAGTGGATTATATTACCGCTATCGGCGGCATTGAAATAAAATACAACCAGGAATTGGGGAAAGATATAACACTGGCTGATCTGCGGAAAAACTATGATGCGGTCTATATCGGTATTGGAGTGGGACTGGCAAGGCAACTGGATATTCCCGGAGAAGAACTGGAAGGCGTAGCTGATGCACTCACATTTATTTATGATATCAGGGACAAGGGATATGATAAAGTGGCGGTAGGGGATAAAGTGGCCGTGATAGGAATGGGCATGACAGCGATTGATGCCGCCACCCAGGCGAAAAGACTGGGAGCGAAGGAAGTGACACTGGTGTATAGAAGAACAGAAAACGAAAAACCATGCACTCAGGTAGAATTGGATATTGCCAAGTTAGATGGCTGTAAAATTATTTGGCTGGCGGCGCCAAAAGAAGTTATTGGAGAAGCCGGTAAAGTAAAAGCGTTGGTATGCAGCGTAATGCAATTGGGCGGACCCGATGCAAGTGGCCGCCGCTCACCTGTGGGCACAGGCGAAACATTTACATTGGAAGTGGATATGGTAATCAAAGCCGCCGGGCAAATGCCTTTTGAAGAATTAGTGCAACAAAATGGTATTGAAAACAAGTCGGGTAAGATCATGATAAAGCAAAACTGCGAAACAAATATCCAGGGTGTTTTTGCCGGCGGTGATGCGGTTAATGGGGGTAAGGAAGTAGTGGATGCGGTGCAGGCGGGAAAAGATGGGGCGGCAGCTATTTTAAAGTATTTATCCACCTATTAATTTTTTGCCACGAATGCACGAATAAACACTAATTATTTTTATCTTAATAAACGTTTATGAGCGAAATTATATACAAAGAAGAATCTTATGCCATTATTGGTAAATGCATGGAAGTGCATAATGAATTAGGGCATGGTTTTTCTGAAGTTGTATATAAAGATGCTTTACAATTTGAATTTGATGCATATAACATAATGTACCAAAAAGAAAGAAAATATGTTGTTTACTACAAAGGCAATTTATTAGCTCGTACTTACGATGCTGACTTTGTGGTGTATGATAAAATAATTCTTGAACTTAAATGTGTAAAAGCATTAACAGAGGAGCATTTTTCACAATATATTAATTATTTAAAAGTATCTAAATGCAAATTAGCATTATTAGTAAATTTTGCAAGGAGAAAATTAGAGTATCAGCGGATACTTTACTAAAATAAAAATAGCTATAATACACAAAACAATATCATTGTTTTCTTAAAATATTGTAATGATAAAGGGAATAAAAATATTTTATTTGTATTAATTCGTGTATTCGTGGCAACGCATTGTAACGAAATAAATTGTTTTTATTTTTATCAATTCGTGCATTCGTGGCAAAACAAACATAAAACCATGGCAGACATCAGCGCAAATTTCCTCGGCATTAAATCCCCCAACCCCTACTGGCTGGCGAGTGCACCGCCTACGGATAAAAAGATCAATGTGCTCCGTGCTTTTGAAGCAGGCTGGGGCGGTGTGGTTTGGAAGACACTGGGGTCACAGATAAAAAATGTTTCCTCCCGTTATTCGGCTGTCAATTTCAATGGCGCCAGGGTGATGGGATTTAGTAATATTGAATTGATAAGCGACCGCCCCCTTGATATCAACTTAAGGGAGATAAAAGAATGCATCCAATTATTTCCCGACAGGGCGATGGTAGTTTCACTGATGGCGGACAATGACCGCAACAACTGGCATGAATTAATTAAAAAAGTGGAAGATACCGGGGCCCATGGGCTGGAATTAAACTTTGGTTGCCCGCACGGCATGACGGAAAGGGGCATGGGTGCAGCCGTTGGGCAGGATCCCGAAATTGCACGCATGGTGGTAGAATGGGTAATGGAAAAAGCAACCATCCCTGTTATCACCAAACTCACGCCCAATGTACATTCACCCGTACCAACCGGCAAGGCTTGTGTAGAGGCTGGCACCAATGCTTTGTCATTGATCAACACCATTCAATCAGTAACGGGCATTGATTTAGATACACTGGTCCCCAATCCTTATGTAGCGGGTAAATCCGTTTTTGGTGGGTATTGCGGCCCTGCGGTAAAACCAATCGCATTAAAAATGCTGGCCACCATTTCACAGGATCCAACTACATCCAAAGTTCCTGTTTCGGGTATTGGTGGCGTTAGTACCTGGCGGGATGCGGTGGAATTTATGTTGCTCGGCGCATCTAACGTACAGGTATGCACGGCTGCTATGAAACATGGTTTTAGAATTATAGAAGACCTGTGCGAAGGCCTTAATAACTGGATGGATGAAAAGGGGTACAATACTATTTATGATTTCATTGGCAAGTCGGTTGAAAAAATTACACATTGGGAAGACCTTGATATCAACTATCATCATATCGCAAAGATCAACCAGGATAAATGTATTCATTGCGGCCTTTGTTACATCGCCTGCGAAGATGGCGCTCATCAATCCATTCACCTTCAATATGGAAATCCTTACAACACCTATACCGTTAAAGAAGAGGAATGTGTGGGCTGTAACCTATGCCAGCTTATATGTCCCGTTACGGATTGTATCATCATGGAAGAACACAGGGTAGCGCCGGAATACCTCAACTGGAAAGATTACCAGCGTTTAGGTTTGCCATTAAATGATCATTGATTAATTAATAATTGTGGTACATCCCGGTTTTTCGGGAATTAATTGATAATTGATAATTCAATTGCGTGTAATTTCAGAACTCCAGGTTTCCTGAAGTCTTGGTTGCTTGTCTTTTTTATTTTTGTGTACCGGACTGAAGTACTTCGATTAAGCTTCATTGGCGTCGCACTCTTGTACATTGTATCATTGGGGAACTTTAATTACGTTTTATTCAAGAACAAGGCTTTGGGCTTTTTCCATCAGATTGTAAATTGGGCACTCTTTTACTTTTATAGGTACTCTAAACAAGATAACAATGTGCAATGATAATATTTAACCCGCTAACCAGCGGGTTGAATCACACTTTCGCATTCCAATCCCGGATTTCATCCGGGGTTATTAACATTTAAGCCCTTCGGGTTATTGCACTATTTTATCCAGCGTTTACTATAAATAGCAGCACTTTAAAAAGAAGTTTTAAGCTCCTTTTGGAATTTCCCTATTTTCAGGTGAGCGCTATAACCAAGAAAATGAGCTGTACGAAGGCCTCCCCGCTTACCCAGCGGGGCCGGGAAACTGTCGCCAACAGCCAATGCAATAGCAACGCTACGGCAACATCGTTATATAGTAACCGCCCGGACAACCCTAAAAATACGGATGGTAAAAGTTAAATTGCCAACCGGCGAAGTGGAGATATTGCTGACAAGCCTGTATGATGAAAAGCTATTCACCATAGCGGATTTAAAATATTTAAATGGGTTGCGTTGGGGAATAGAAACCACTTTCGGCAAACAAAAAAACCAGCAGCAGATGAAACAGTTTAGTGGCCACCGGGTAATTTGTATCCAACAGGATTATGCAGCCGGTTTATTTGTAGCTAACCTGCAAAGCCTTATAGAAAAACAATGTGAACATTACTTGCAAAAAATAAACGCAAATAGGAAATATGACTATCGCATAAATCGTAACGTAAGCTGGGCTTGGCTGAAGCATAATATAGTCAACCTGTTTTTACAAAATAAACCTGAAGAAATCTTATCACATTTGCAAAAAGCATTTGAGCGAAACCTTGAACCAGTAAGGCCTGGAAGACAAAATCCAAGAGTTGAAAAAGCAAAGGGATTAAACTGGAAATACCAAACTTTCACAAACTATAAAAGAGCAATATAATCCTTAACTAAATGATATTGCCCTTTAGGGGACGGGGGCAGAATGAGGCCGTCGAATAACTTCCCGCTTTCCAGCGGGGATGGGGGCGGAGTATGCTCATCAATACCTCTACGCTATCCAGCGGGGCAGGAAACTCATCTTACATTATCGGAAAATAAATTTTTGTAATCCATTTACTGCTGTCCGGTTCTTTTGTGCGGTCTGTTATCAGTGAATAAAAGGGTATTGCGGGAGCAACACGCTGGTAATCTTCTGCATAGTTTTGTATTTGTTCAATAGCTTGGGTTGTAGTCCAAATACCTCCTTTAACTTCTGTTATTAAAATGTTGCCCCTGCCAAGCATTCTTTTTTGTAAAATATCTCCTGACGAAGGCAGTATTTTATCTGTGGGTATTGCCACTCTTATATCAAAGTTTATACTATCGGTGGTGCCTATATTCAGCATTGGATAACCGCTTTCTTTTGCCCCGTTCATAGTGGCGTAGTTTCTTAGTTTGTCTATAAGGCTGTAAATAAACCGGGTGGTTGGATACCCTTTACTACTGCCGGAAGTGGCAATTAAAAGGCTGTCGGCCACGAATGCTTTTTTTATTTCAAATCCGTAAATGTTTTCCGGCTTCGAATAAAAAGGCTCCATTTTT